>CALVXP010000005.1 GCA_944371525.1 uncultured Bacilli bacterium
TTTGTTGCAATTCAATATTATACAACTTGAGTCACTTTTTTTATACAGAAATGTATCACATCAATTGTAACACAACAGAATATACAAAATAAGTATATTCTTTTTATTTACTTTTAAATTTTAAAATGATATAATTTTAATGTATAGAGGGTGAATAAAATGTCGAAGAAAAAAGAAAAGAAAGATAAAGATAAAAAAAAGTTTGAATATAGTAATGAAGTAATAGGAATACTTATCGTTTTAGCAGGTATTGTAGGAATTGGTAATTATGGACCAGTTGGACATTTTATTAGTAGTTTTGCTGTATTCTTAATAGGTTCTTTATATATTTTATTATTAATTGGAATGGTAATATCCGGGTGTTATTTAATTGTAAAAAGAGAAGTTCCTAATTTCTTTTCGTTAAAATTAATTGGTTTGTATGTAATTATTTTATCTGTTTTAGTACTTTTACATACACAATATGTATTCACTAACGAAACTGAAGGATTTAAAATAATTACAGAAACATTTGATAACTTAATGTTAGCGTTTAAGTCAGAGTCTGCGATAGGAAACTCTGGTGGTGGTATAATTGGTGCTATCTTTTCTTTTGCGTTTGTTAGTGCTTTTAAAGAAGGAACTTATATTGTTGTAGTTACTATGGCTTTACTTGGAATAATTTTATTCTTTAATGTAAGTATATTTGAACAGCTAAAGAAAGTTAAAGATAAATTAATATCAATTAAGAAAACTAAAAAAGAAAAAGTTGTCGAAGATGATGAGGACGAAGAACCAGTTGAAGAAGATAAGAAAATAATAATTTCTTCAATGGAAGAACTAAATCATATCAAGGATATTGAAGAAGAGAGTGATGATATTCCGATTATGAAAAGTGCTAGTAAACCAGTTGTTGATAGTACTGAACATACAGTTGAAGCTCCAAAGGTTAATCTTAACTATAAATTGCCTCCACTTAGTTTACTTAAAACTGTTAAAAATAATAATGATAAAGAAAATGTAAATGGAGTTAAGGCTAATATTGAAAAATTAGAAAAAGTTCTTGCTGATTTTGAAGTTCCAGGTAAAATTGTAGAATGTCATATAGGTCCTACTGTAACTCAATATGAGCTTGAATTAAAAGCAGGTACAAAAGTTAATAAATTATTAAGTATTCAAAGAGAAATGGAACTTGCACTTGCTGCTAAAGACATTAGAATACAAGCACCAATTCCTGGAAAAAATACTATCGGTATAGAAATACCTAATAAAGTAGTATCTTCTGTTTCATTTAAAGAAGTACTTGCACATTTGCCAGAGGTAAACGAAAAATCTTTATTAGCAGTTGGTCTTGGTAAAGATATAATGGGTAAAGTGAAATGGGCAGAAATTAATTCGACACCGCATATGTTAGTTGCTGGTGCTACTGGATCTGGTAAATCCGTTTGTATAAATTGTATTATAGCCTCAATATTAATGCGTGCTAGACCTGATGAAGTAAAACTTGTTATGGTAGACCCTAAAAAAGTAGAACTTACAATGTATAATGGAATACCACATTTACTTGCTCCAGTTGTAACTGATCCTAAGAAAGCATCAATTGCTCTTAAAAATATAGTTGTAGAAATGGAACATAGATATGATATTTTTGAACAAACTAAAAATAAGAATATAAAATCATATAATGAATTTTGTAAAACACATCCAGAATATCAAAAGATGTCTTATATTGTAGTAATAATTGATGAGCTTGCTGACTTAATGTTAGTTGCAGCTAAAGATGTTGAAGACTCTATTATGAGAATTACACAGATGGCAAGAGCAGCAGGAATACATTTAATAGTTGCTACACAAAGGCCATCAACTGATGTAATTACAGGTGTTGTAAAAGCAAATATTCCATCAAGAATATCATTTGCTGTATCTTCATCAATCGATTCTAGAACAATATTAGATGCAACGGGAGCAGAAAAATTAATTGGTAAAGGTGATATGTTATTCTTGCCAATGGGAGAAAATGCTCCAATTAGAATACAAGGTGCTTATGTAAGTGATGAAGAACTTGAAAAAATAGTAGATTATGTAATAAGTCAACAAAAAGCTCAGTATGATGAAAGTTTAACAGTAGATAGAAACAGTTCTAGTTCAAGTGTTAATGATGATTATCAATCAGAAGAAGAATATGATGATCCACTTTATAATGAAATAGTAGATTTTGCAGTTAAAGCAGGTAAAATTAGTGCTTCGTTAATTCAAAGGAAGTATCGTTTAGGCTATAATAGGGCGGCTAGGATAATTGATTTATTAGAAGAAAGAGGAATTATAGGACCTCCAAATGGATCTAAACCAAGAGAAGTATTAGTTAAATTAGAAAGTAAAGAAGAAGAATAAAGAGGAGAGATTAAAATGGAAAAAAGTGATAAAAAAAGTATAATTATAGCTAGTATATTTTTAGTTATTTTAATTGCGTGTTTAGGATTTGTAATATATATAAAAATGACTTATGATTTAAATGATAATAATGTTAATAACAATAATAACAATAGTGTTATTGATAAACCCACCATATTATCGCTTGATAATATTATAAGTAGTTTTAATAGTTCAAAAATAGTTAGTGATTATTTTGCATTAGGAACTACTCTTGCAATGGAAAAGTCTGATAATGGATTTAATATTACATATGATAGTGAGGAAGATACAGGTGTAATAGAGGGTACATATATTGCATATACACTATCTATAAAATTTAATAAAGATAATGTGAAAATAGCGCAAGATATTTTTAAAGAATTGGTAAATATTTCATGTAAAAATCAAAAATATACAGATGGGGAATGCAATGAAACAGTAGATAAATTTTTAACAGAAGATTATTCAGTTGATGGATTAACATATGAAGAAATATCAGGTGAAGAAATGTATTTAAAAGTAAATACAGTAAAAAAATTTGAACTATATAGTGGTGAAAGTTCTTATGATACTGAAGAATTAATTGATATAAGTAGTAGTAATTATGTTATAAAAAATAATGAATATGAGTTATCTAATCCATTATTAAATTATGATAGTACAACAAATGTTTTAACTTATAGTGCAAATGTTATAAATTTATTAAATAATGGAAATAGTGTTAAGATTGAATTAAAGTTATATGATGGAAATAATAATTTAATTATGACAAATGAAATAAATAATAGTGCAGTAAGCGATAAAAATAATTTTGATATAACTTTTAATGTAACTTTGGATAATTCTATTAACTATGAAAATGTAAAATATTTGAGTATTAATTTTATAAATGAATAAAAAGGAGAAAAAAATTATGAGTACAGTACATATTGGAGCAATTAAAGAGAATATTGCTAAAACAGTTTTAATGCCAGGGGATCCTAAGAGGGCTGAATATATTGCTAAAAAGTTTTTAGATAAAGTAGAACTTGTTAATGTTGTAAGAGGAATGACTGCTTATACTGGATATTATAAAGATAAAATGGTAACTATTTTTCCATCAGGTATGGGAAATCCTAGCATGGGGATATATTCTTATGAATTATTTAAATTTTACGATGTAGATAATATTATTAGAATAGGTTCATGTGGCTCCTATACACCGGAATGTGGACTTAATGACACTGTATTAGTTACTTATTCGTGCAGTGATTCAAACTATGCAAAAGTGATGGATGGTTATGAATATAACTATATTATGGCAAACCAAGAATTAAATAATATTATTGAAAGTACTGCTAATGGGCTAGGAATAAAATTAGTAAAAGGAAATATATTTTCATCAGATGTATTTTATGAAAAAACAGATAATAGTAAATGGCGACATGAACAGTTTAAAGCGTTAGGTATTGAGATGGAGTCTTTTGCCCTATTTAATAATGCAAGAGCTTTAAATAAAAAAGCAAGTTGTTTACTTACTGTATCAAATACTTTTTATGATAATCAAGAATTAAGTGCAAAAGAAAGAGAACAGCATTTAGACAATATGATTATAATCGCCCTAGAAAGTAGTTTAAAAATTTAAAAACAGACAATAATAAACATGAAAGGGAGTGTTTTATGAACTACGAGCTAATAAACATGGGAGCATACAATTTACATTTAGTTAAAACAAATCGGTTTAAAACAATTACCGTAGAAGTTGATTTTCGAAGAGAAATACAAAAAGAAGATATTACAAAAAGAGCAGTTTTAAAAGAAGTTTTATTAAATTCAAATAAAAATTATAGAACAGAAAGAGAATTAATTATTGAATCAGAAAAATTATATGATTTAAAATTAGTTGCATCATCTGCTAGAATGGGAAATTATACTAATATTTCTTTTAAGACAAGATTTTTAGATGAAAAGTATACAGAAAAGAACATGAATGAAGAGAGTATTGCTTTTCTTATGGATATTATTTTTAATCCTAATATAGATAATGGTAGTTTTAATGAAGAAGTAGTTAATAAATGTAAGAATAGAATAGAGAAAAGTATTAAATCTCTTAAAGATAGTAAACTAAAATATACTTTGTTTAAATTATTAGAAAATGTAAAAGATAAACCCTATTCATATAATTCTTATGGATATTTAGAGGATTTAGAAAAAATAGATGGTAAAGTTTTATATGATTATTACAAAGATATGATTAATAATGATTTTATCGATATATTTGTAGTAGGTGATTTTGATAGTATTAAAATAAAAGAATTAATTAAGAAATATTTTAAAGCTAGAACTTATCATAAAACAAAAACTAATATAATAGTAGAAGAGTTACCTATTATAAAAAAGATTATTGAACAATCAGAAGAAGATAATGTTAATCAAACGCAATTCACTATATTATGTGGTATTAATAATTTAACTGAGTTTGAAAGGAAATATGTTATTAAAGTTTATAGTGAACTTTTAGGAGGCTCTTCTAATTCTATTTTATTTGATACAGTAAGAGAGAAAAATTCTTATGCTTATTATGTTAATGCAGATGTAAAAAGTTATGATAATACATTACTTATATATTCTGGTATTGAACCAGGAAATAAAAATGAAGTCTTTAAACTAATAAAGAAATGTTTAATAGAGATAGAAAAAGGTAATTTTACTGATGATATGTTAAATAATGCTAAAGAAACCTTAATTGGTGGTATAAAAGCCAGTTTAGATAGTCCAAGTGGCATTATAAATAATTATTTTGCTAAAATATTAGTAGGAACGGATAATTTTGAAGAAAGAATAGACAATTTTAGAAAAGTTACAAAAGAAGATGTTATTAATGTAAGTAAAAAAATAAATATATATTCAACATATACTTTGGAAGGAGTAAAGCAAGATGAAGAAAATTAAATTTAATATAATTGACGAAGAAGTATATTATGAAAAACTAGATAATGGTATGGATGTATATTTATTTAGTAAGGATAATTTTCATAATAATTATGTAACTTTTACAACTAAGTTTGGTTCTATTTATAATGAATTTGTTCCGATAGGCAAAGATAAGATGATTAAAGTACCAAAAGGTGTGGCACATTTCTTAGAACATAAGGTATTTATTCAAGAATATGATCCTCAACCATCAGACTTTTTTGCAGAAAGTGGTGCTTTAACTAATGCTTATACGACTTTTAAAAATACAACTTATTTATTTACAGGTCCTGATAATTTAGTAGAAAATGTTAAATATTTGTTAGACTTTGTACAAGAACCATATTTTACTGATGAAAATGTTGAAAGTGAAAAAGGTATAATAACCCAAGAAATACATATGTGTGATGATCGTCCAATTGATGTATTATATGAGCATATTAGAAAAAATAGTCTACATAATAATCCATTTAAAGACAGTATTATTGGAACAGTAAATGATATAAATAGTATTGATAAAAAAGTATTAGACACTTGTTATGAAACTTTTTATCATCCATCAAATATGTTTTTAGTAGTAACTGGAAACTTTAATGTAGACGAGATGATAAATGCGATTAAAGAAAATCAAAATTCTAAAAAATTTAAGAAAGAAAACAAAATTAAGATAAAAGAATACAAAGAACCTGATGAAGTAGTCTTAAAAGAAGAAATTATTAAGATGAATACAAATATTCCAAAACTTGCATACAATATAAAAATTCCATACAATAAATTTAAAATGGAAAAAAGAAAACTTAATTTATACTTATATATAATATTTAGTATATTATTTGATGATTCATCTTTATTTAATGAGAGAGCAAAAAAAGAAAATATAATTACTAATGCTATTTATACAAATATATTAAATTGTGATTCACATATTTTAATATCTTTAATTAATGAGACTTTTAAATATAATGAACTTTTAGATATGATTAAAGAAGAATTAAAAACTATTAATATTTCTTCTGAAGATTTAGAAAGAAAGAAAAAAGTATTAGTAAGTAATGAAATATTTAGTTTTGAAAATATTGAAATAATTAACGAAATGATTATAGATAGTATTATTTTTGATAATAATATTGAAGGTAATATTATTAATATTATTAATTCACTTAATATAGAAGAATTAAATGAAATAATTAAGCAAATTGATTTTAAAAATGTATCAACAATTATTGTAAAAAAAGATAAATAATTAATGAGGTGTAGTATGAAAGTAGTAAAAAAAGTAATTTCTGTTATTTTTATGGTTCTATTTATTAGTTGGCTTTCCTTAATTGTGTATGAAAGTTACATGGTAACAAGAGGAGAACAACCTAAGTTTTGCATTAAGAAAGAAGAACATAAATACAATGATGGAGTTACTACGGAATGTTTGGGTTTAGGATATAAAGTTTATATGTATGATAGAAGTTCTATTGAAGTTCAAGTAGAATTTGGACCATTTTGGATAAGTGAAAAGAAATAACAATATCAGTACGGTATTGTTTTTCTCTTGTAAAGTATATTGTTTTACTTTAAAAATGCTTTAAAATATTATATAATGAAATAGAGGTGTAAGAATGAAAATAAAATTAGGAGTTATATTTGGCGGTAAAAGCGTAGAACATGAAATATCAGTTATAACAGCATTACAAGCAATGAATCATATTGATAGTGAAAAATATGAGATAGTTCCTATATATATAACAAAAGATTTACAAATGTATACAGGAGGTATGCTTAGATTTATTGATAGTTATAAAGATTTCAGATTAATACATAGATACGCTAAAAGAGTTAATTTAGTTAATCTAAATGGAAGATTTGTTTTACAAACGACAGGTATATTTAAAAGAGAATATAATGAAATACATATGGCTATTCCAATGGTGCATGGTGCTAAAACAGAAGATGGTACAGTTCAAGGATTTTTAGAATTATTAGGAGTTCCTTGTGCAGGATCTAATATCTATGCTTCAGTAGTGGGACAAGATAAAGTATTTATGAAGCAAATACTTGCAAGTGAAGATGTCCCTCAAACAAAATATGTATGGTTTTTTGATACAGATTATTATAATGATGAAGAAGCCTTATTTAAAAAAATTAGTACGCTGTCATATCCTTTAATAATTAAACCTGCTACACTTGGAAGTAGTGTTGGCATTGAAGTAATTAGAAGAAAAGAAGAATTAGAATCAGCCATTGAAAAAGCAATTAAATATGATAACAAAATAATTATTGAAGAGTATATTGAAAATATTGAAGAATTTACTTGTAGTGTTTTAGGTAATACTAGTAAAGTACAAACCTCTGATATTGAAAAAATAGTTAAAACAGATGGTATTAAGAAGTATGCTGATAAAGTAATTAAACCAAAAGATATTGAAGATAATACTAATCTATATAGAGAATTACCAGCAGAAATTTCACAAAAATTAACTAAAGAAATAGAAGATTTATCAAAACAAGTATTTAGATTATTAAATCATAGAGGAGTTGCTACAATTGATTTCTTATATGATACTAAAAGTAAAAAAATATATGTTGATGAAATAAATACTATCCCAAATTTCTTTTCACATCACTTGTGGGAAGGACAAAATGTTTCATATAGAGAAATACTTAATTATATCTTAAATGATACAGTAAAAGAAATTCATAAACAAGAAGATATGACATTAACACTTGAAACAGGAATCCTTAAAGATATGTTAACAAAAGATATTGAGGAAATGAAATAATGTACGGGTATATTAAAGGAATAGTTACAGAAATAGAAAGTAATTATATAATCGTTGATAATAATGGTGTTGGATATATTATCTTTGTACCTAATCCTTATGCATATCAATTAAATAATGAATATACTGTATATACATATACTCAAGTAAGAGAAGATGAGTATTCTTTATATGGATTTAAAGAAAAAGAAGAAAAAGATTTGTTTATGAAACTTATTTCTGTTAAAGGTTTAGGACCTAAAATGGCTCTTCCAATGCTTGCAACAGGATCTATTAATGGTATAATGGATGCAATTGATAGAGAAAATATATTATATTTAAAGAAATTCCCTAAAATTGGAGATAAAGTGGCAAGACAAATAATATTAGATTTAAAAGGAAAACTTACTGCTAGTTCTAATACTATATTAAATAATAATGAACTAGTGGATGCTCTTCTTGCATTAGGTTACAAACAAGCTGATATTAAGAAAGTGCTTCCACATGTTAATTTAAATAATGATATTGAAAATCAAATAAAAGAAGCATTAAAATTATTATTGAAATAATAAAGGAGAATTTATGAAAAAGGTATTAACTATTGTATTATGTGTAGTTATGTTAGTAGTAACTACAGGTTGTAATAATGAAAAAGTATCAATAAAAGAATTAAATAAAATTAATGATAAAATAACAGAATTTTATATTAATAATAATGATAAAGCTGGAAATTTAGGATCCCATTATGTAGATGAAGAAAATAAAGTTGTTGTAGTAGAACTTATTAATAACACAAAAGAAGAACAAGAAAAATTTAGAAAAGAAATTATTGATTCTGAATATATTAAATTTATTCAAGGAAGTCAACAAGATAATCAACAAATAAAAATTACTAAGACAAAAGAATGCGATAATCAAGTAATAGAATATTACCAATATGAAGAACAAAAAGTATATTTAGTGTGTTTAGATGATATAAAATTGAATGATGTTACATTAAAAGATTATTTTTCTAAGGCTTACCAAACATTTAATGATTCTATTAATAGTTTAATAAATAATATGGAATTAATTGATGCTTATAAAGATGGAGGAACAAAACTTTATAAGAATGATACTATCGCCATAATAAAATGTAATACAACTCTAGGAAACAAAGATATTTATATTGGGGATACTAATTTAGAATATCAAGAAAATTATTGCAAATAATGTTAAAAGGTTATCAAATATGATAATCTTTTTTCTATAAAATCTATGTTACATTAATTTACTTCTAATGCTATAAATGATATAATTATATTAATAGAAAAGGTGATAATAAATGGATTTAAAAAAAAGAGTAGATGAACTTATTAAGATTATAAATAAAGCAAATTATGATTATTATATTGATAATACTTCTAATATAACTGACCAAGAGTATGATAGATATATGCAAGAGTTAATGATGTTAGAAAGTACTTATCCAGAACTAGTAAGAGAAGATTCTCCAACAGTTAGAGTAGGTTCAAAAGTATTAGATAAATTTGAAAAAGTAACTCATAAAATACCAATGCTTAGTTTAGGAAATGTATTTAATGAAGAGGAAGTCAGAAGTTTTGATGAGAAAGTAAGAAAAGAAATAGAAAATCCTAAATATGTATGTGAACTTAAAATAGATGGATTATCAGTATCTGCTACATATAAAGATGGTGTTCTTGTAAAAGGTGCTACAAGAGGAGACGGAATTACTGGTGAAGATATTACAAATAATGTTAAAACGATTAAATCATTACCACTTACTTTAAAAGAAAAAGTTGATATAGAAGTACGCGGAGAAATATATATGAGTAAAAAATCTTTTCTTGAAATAAATAAACAAAGAGAAAAAGATAATGAACCACTATTTCAAAATCCTAGAAATGCAGCTTCTGGAAGCGTGCGTCAATTAGATTCGAAAATAACTGCTAAAAGAAAATTAGATTGTATAATATATCATTTACCAAACCCACTTGATTATAATATTTACACACATTATGATGCTTTAGATTATATGAAAAAGTTAGGGTGCCCAGTAAGTGAAAATAATGTTATTGCCAATAATGTTGATGAAGTAATTGAATATATTAATAAATGGACAGAACTTAGAGAAACTCTTCCTTATGAAATAGATGGTATTGTTATAAAAGTAAATGATATAAATGATCAAAATAAACTTGGATTTACTGCTAGGACTCCTAAGTGGGCTGTTGCTTATAAATTTCCTGCAACGGAAGTTACAACAAGATTAATTGATATTATATTTACGGTTGGAAGAACGGGAAAAATAACTCCTAATGCAGTATTAGAACCAGTTAAAGTAGCAGGTTCTACTATTGCAAGAGCAACTCTTCACAATGAAGATAATGTCCTAGTTAAAGATATTAGAAAAGGGGATATCGTTGTAATAAGAAAAGCAGGAGATGTTATTCCAGAAGTAGTAAGATCTATTAAAGAAAGAAGAACTGGTACAGAAGAAAGATTTAGAATGATTGATACTTGTCCGATATGTCATGCTAAATTAATTAGAAAAGATACTGAAGCTGATTATTATTGTCCTAATAATGAATGTAATGCTAGAAACATTGAAAACTTAATTCATTATGCAGAAAGAGATGCAATGAATATTGAAGGACTTGGAGAAAGTGTTATTGAAGACTTATATAATGAAGGATTTTTAAAATCAATTACAGATATTTATCACTTAGAAAAATATGAAAAAGAATTATTGTTACTTGAAGGATATGGAACTAAAAAGATAAATAATTTAAAAGAAGCTATTTTAAGAAGTAAAGATAATTCTCTAGAAAGATTGTTATTTGGATTAGGTATAAGACAAGTAGGTAATAAAACTGCTAAATTATTAGCAAGACAATATAAAAATATAGATAATATCATAAATGCTACTTTTGAAGAGTTAAATAGTGTTAATGATATTGGACCAATAATTGCTAAGAATATTGTAGAATACTTTAATAATGAAGATAATATTAAACTTATAAATGACTTAAAAGAACTTGGTATAAATATGACTTATATATCAAATAATAATTATACAGAAAGTGATGAATTTTTAAATAAAACATTTGTATTAACTGGTACTCTTAACAACATAACCAGAGAAAAAGCTTCCGAAATAATAGAATCACTTGGGGGTAAAGTAAGTTCATCAGTTAGTAAAAAAACTAGTGCGGTGATACTTGGAGATAATCCAGGAAGTAAATATGATAAAGCAATTTCATTAAATATTCCTATTTGGGAAGAAGATGAATTTTTAGAAAAAATAAATTTTAAATAAAAATAGTGAAAATTTCATTAAATATGTTATAATATAGGAAAAATGAGGGAAAAATTATGGATTTTAAAAAATAGAGAAGTTATTTAATAATAAAATAAATAATGTAGAAATTGGTATGAATGATATTCATTTGTTTACTGAAGACGAAATAGAAAAAGCTCAAATTGGATATAGATGTGATGAAAATGGAAAAATCAATGAAAATTGGATTGGTAACGAGTATATTGTAATAGGTTATGAATCTTGTTGTGGGGATCCAATAATTGCAAAAATTGATGATAATAAATTTCCTATATATAGTATGTTTCATGATGATTGGAACATATTGGAAAAAATAGCTGATAATTTTAAACAATATATTAGTTTGTTAAAAGAAATTAGTGAATTAGATTTATCTAATAAAAATGATTGTGATGAATTTTTGAAAAAAATTAAGATGGATATTTCAGAAAATGAATATTATTATTGGGAACAACTAATAACTCTTGCATACGAATTTTTAACAGATTCTCAAAATTAAATAATTTATGCTATTATATCTATGTAAAGGATGGTGCTTTATGAGAATGCCTAATGAAAAAGATGAAATAAAAGTAACTACAAATCATTATATATGTAAAGGTCAAAAACTTGATATTTTACAACCTAGTGAAGTGTATATTAAAGAAAAAACAGACGAATATATAGTAATATATTCATCTGATGGAATTGTCGAAGTAATAGATGGTAAAGTTTCATTATATAATTCTACAAAAGAAATTACCATAAAAAAAGGTGAAATAAAAACTTTAACTTTACCTATGACAGATTATTTTTCATATGCGATAATTGAATACTAATATGTCATTAAAAAAAGTATCAATGTAAGCATCTAATTGTTTATAATATAAAAATTTAAATAAGTAAATATTTAATCCTTCTTTTTTATTAAAATTGAAGGATTTTTGTTTGTAATAAAATATATTCTGAAAAAAGTAAAATAATATCAATATTTTTTAAATTATTGCAAAAAATAAATATATATATTATAATTTAAGAAAGTAGGAGAGTGTAGTATGAAGAATAGTAAAAAGAAAATAAGATATGATAGAATAGTAATTGTTATTATTGTATTAGTGTTGATAATTGCCTTAATATTGGGAGGAATAAAACTATTTACTAATAAAGATATAAATAAAAATATTAATGAAATTAAAATGATTCATTTAAGAGATTTAGACGAGACAAATAAATTTGTTAGTGAAAATGAATTAAAATTAGAAATAACTTACGAATATAATGATGAAAAAGAAAAAGATAAAGTAATATCTCAAAGTATTAAAGTTGGAGATATTATAAATAAAGGAGATACTTTAAAAGTTGTTATTTCTCTAGGAAAGTTAGATAAGGAGAAACTTGCAAGTGATAATATAAATGAACTTGGAACTGTACCTATTATGATGTATCATGGGATAGTCGATATGAAGTCATCAGAAACTGATTATACTGGTGGTAATGTTGATAAAGATGGATACAACAGAACAACAGAAGCATTTAGAGAAGACTTAGAATTCTATTATAAAAATGGATATAGGATGATAAGACTTACTGATTATATTGATGGAAATATTGATGTAGAATATGGGAAGAGTCCTATCATATTAACATTTGATGATGGAAATGAGAACAATTTAAAGGTAAAAGGGTTAGATGAAGATGGAAATATAATAATTGATGAGAATTGTGCTGTTGGAATACTTGAAAGTTTTAAAGAAAAGTATCCTGATTATAATGTTACAGCAACATTCTTTGTAAATGGCGGACTATTTAATCAACCTGAATATAATGAAAAAATTCTTAAATGGTTAGTTGAAAATGGATATGATGTAGGAAACCATACTGAAAATCATTTAGATATAAAAAAATCTACATCTGAACAAGTAAATAAAGAAATAGTTTCAGTTTATGAACAACTAGACGAAATAATTCCTGAAAAATATGTAAATATAATTGCATTACCTTTTGGTAGTCCATATAATAAAGAACATGAAAATTTTCAGTATGTTTTAAAGTCTACATATAATGATGTAACTTATGAAACGAAAGCTGCATTAAGAGTAGGATGGGATGCTGAATATTCACCTTTTGATAAAGATTTTGATTCAACATTTTTAAAAAGATGTAGAGCATACGATAATAATGGAGTAGATTTTGATATAGAAATGGTATTTAAATTACTTGAAACAAAAAGATATATATCTGATGGAAATGTTGGTACAATAATAACTAGCGAAGAAAATAGCAGTAAAATTAGTGATGATGTAAATAAAGAAGTTATAACTTATTAGGAGTTTGATGAAATGAAATTAAATAATAAAGGTTTTGCTATAACTGGTATATTATATACAGTATTGATATTATTTTTGTTATTGTTGTCTTCACTTTTATTAATGTTAACTACAAGAATAAATAGATTAATAAAATTAACTGATACTATAAATGGAGAAGTAGAAAATAGCAATGTCATCAATATTAGTGAATATTCTTCTGATGATAATGAAAATAAAATGAGTAATCCTATTGATGGTAATAAATATTTTATTACAAGTTTTAGAGGTAAATATGAATTTACTATTAATGATAATAATAATATATGTTATTCATATTTACCAGAAAATACACTTTTATCTATAAGCGATGGTACTTTAAAATATAAATTACCAAGTATAGATGAAGATGGTAATTATATTGTAGATACTTCTAATTTAAGTGATTTAACTAATTTAATAATATTTGATTGTCAAAATAAAGATATAAACAAAGTAAGTTTTAAGAAGATTTATACTTCAACGAAAGGTTAATATCTTTCTTTTTTTTTATTTTTTTGATATAATCTTTAAGGAAATGAGGAATAATTATGAAAATTAAATATACGTTACTTCACAAGGATAAAAATAGTAATGCAAGATATGGTACTTTACAAACTAATTATGGAACTTTTGAAACTCCGATGTTTATGCCGGTTGGGACACAGGCGACAGTTAAAACATTAGATACTAGGGAATTAAAAGAAATAAATTCTGCGGTCATATTATCAAATACATATCATTTGTGGTTAAGACCAGGCGAAGATATAGTAGATAAAGCAGGAGGACTTCACAAATTTATGAATTATGATGGTCCAATTCTTACTGATAGTGGTGGATTTCAAGTGTTTTCACTTGCAAAGCCTAAGGATATTACAGAAGAAGGTGTTAAATTTAAAAGTCATTTAAATGGTGAAAATTTATTATTAACTCCTGAAAAGTCTATTCAAATACAGAATAAATTAGATAGTGATATAGCGATGAGCTTTGATGAATGTCCACCATATCCTGTAACTTATGAATACATGAAAAAAAGTGTGGAAAGAACTCTAAGATGGGCAGAAAGAGGTAAAGCTGTCCATAGTAATGAGAGACAAAGCTTATTTGGAATAGTTCAAGGTGGCGAATTTCAAGATTTAAGAGAATATAGTGCAAAAGAAACTGTTAAATTAGATTTTGATGGTTATTCAATTGGTGGTACTTCTGTTGGTGAAGATAAAGAAACAATGATGAAAATGATTGATTATGGTATTAAATATTTACCATTAGATAAACCGAGATATTTAATGGGGGTAGGAGAGCCAACAGATATATTTGAAGGTGTTCTAAGAGGAATTGATATGTTTGATTGTGTTCTTCCAACAAGATTGGCAAGACATGGACATGCATTTACATTAGATGGTAAAATAAATTTAAAAAATTCTAAATATAAAGAAGATTTTACTCCAATAGATAATGAATGTGATTGTGAATGTTGTAAACACTATACTAAAGCATATATTAGACATTTGATTATAGCAAATGAAACATTAGGACAAAGATTATTATCAATACATAATCTTAGATTTTTAATAAAGATAACAGAAAACATAAGAGAGTCTATTAAAAATGATACTTTTATAGAATACAAAAATGAATTTATTAATAGATATAGAAAGTTAAATAAATAATTTTTGATTGGAACTTAAAGTTCCTTTTTTGTTTATATAAGAGTAATAATATTAATATAAATAGATCTATGTATGAAAAATTCCTGCAAATGTGCAAAGATTATAACGAAGTAAGTTAACAAAATTTATTTTAGCTTTTATTATTTAATAATATGCATTAAATAACTTTTAAAAAAAGATAAAATGTTATATAATAAATACAAGTTGAATGTGAGATGATTTTATGAGTATTAAAACTAAATTAATAACTATTGATGAATTAATTTTAGAGTTTAAAAAATATAATGATAATGAAGAAGATATCAAATTAATTAGAGAAAGTTATGAATATGCTTACGAAAAGCATTTTGGTCAAAAAAGAATATCAGGGGAGGATTATATATATCATCCATTAAATGTTGCTATGATACTTATTGATATAAAAGCTGATTGCAAATGTATTTGTGCAGCACTTCTTCATGATACTATTGAAGATACAGATTCTTCAAAAGAAGAATTAGAAAAAAAATTTGGAAAAGATATTGCTATGTTAGTTGACGGAGTGACGAAGATTAATAAATTAAAATTTAATAGTGATAGTGAGCAAATGGCTGCTAATCAAAGGAAAATATTAGTAGGTCTTTCAGAAGATGTAAGAGTTATTATAATTAAACTTGCTGATCGCCTTCATAATATGCGAACACTTTATGTAATGTCTGCTGAAAAGCAAAAGAAAAAAGCTAGAGAAACATTAGAAATATTAACTCCGGTTGCCCATAGGTTAGGTATAAATAAAATTAAAAGTGAGTTGGAAGATTTATCATTAAGATATTTAAAACCTGATGCGTATTTTGATATAGTAGAGAAATTAAACCAGAAGAAAAGCGAAAGAGACGAAGCCGTTGGTAAAATGTTAAATGATGTATCAGATTTACTAAATGAACATAATATTGTTCATGAAATAAAGGGAAGAAGCAAGAGTATATATAGTATATATAATAAATTAAATAAAGGGAAAAAATTTGATGATATTTATGATATATTAGCACTTCGTGTATTTGTGAATACTGAACAAGAATGTTATTTAGCATTAGGACTTATTCATTCTAAGTATAAGCCTGTACCTAAACGATTTAAAGATTATGTTGCTATGCCTAAGACAAATTTGTACCAGTCATTACATACAACTGTTTTTGGTATTGATGGTAAGTTGTTTGAAATTCAAATTAGAACATATGAAATGGATAAAATTGCTGAATATGGTATTGCATCTCATTGGTCATATAAAGAAAATAAAGATGGAGCTAAGGCAAGTAAAGATTCGATGGAACAAAAATTACAAATATTTAGAAGTATTATTGAATTAAATCAAGAAACTAGTACACCAGAAGAATTTATTAATAGTATAAAGAAAGATGTACTTACTAATGATTCTATTTATGTATATACTCCAAAAGGAGATGTTATAGAACTTCCTGAAGGTGCAACTCCAGTTGATTTTGCTTATAAAGTACATAGTGAAGTAGGAAATAAAATGGTAGGGGCCATAGTTAATGATAATATAGTTCCACTTGATTATGTTTTACATACTGGGGATATTATTAAAGTAAATACTTCAAATGCTTCAAAAGGTCCTAATAAGGATTGGTTAAATTTTGTTATAACGACACAAGCAAAAGGAAGAATCAAATCTTTTTACAGTAAAATAGAAAAAGAAGATATGATTGATAAAGGTAGTGATGTCTTAGAAAAAGAAATAAGAAAAAATAATTTACCTATTAACGAAATACTTAGTAATAAAAATATAGATATCATATTAAATGAATATAAATTAAAAGATATAGATGAGTTATATATAGATATTGCATCTGGAAAAAGAAATGCTTCCAGCATAATAAAATTGGTAACTAAGAAAGATGAACCTAAAGAAAATTTAATTGATAAAATAAATGATAATTCTTATAAACCAAGTTCTGGTAAAAATGAAGTTTTAGTAGAAGGAATACCTGATATTAAAGTATCTTTAAGTGGATGTTGTAATCCAATTCCAGGAGATCCAATAATTGGATATATTACTAAGGGTGCAGGTATTTCGGTACATAGAACTTGTTGTAAAAATATTGCTGATATAGATGAAAGACTTGTTTCAGTTAAATGGAATAATGATATTAGTAAAAAGTTTGCTACTGATTTAATAATATATACTAATAGTGATGATAATTTATTAGATATTATTACAAAAGCTGCATCGAATAATATTACAATAGATAGTGTTACAACTTTAAATAAGAGTGAATATAAAGTATATAGCATAACTGTTTTAGTAGAAAATGTTGATAAGTTGAATAAGTTCTGTATTGACTTAAATAATTTAGGATTTGTTTCAAAAGTTGAAAGGTTGATGAAATAATGCGTGTAGTAGTGCAAAGGAGCAAATTTTCTTCGGTAACTATTGATAATAAAATAGCTGGAAAGATAGAATATGGATTAACTTTATTAGTTGGATTTACTGTTAACGATGATGAAAAAGTAATTGATTATATGATTGATAAAATCATTAATCTTAGAATATTTGATGATGAAAATGGAGTTATGAATAAGTCACTATTAGATGTTTCTGGAAGTGTTTTATCAGTTAGTCAATTTACTTTATATGCGGATGCTAGTAAAGGAAGAAGACCTAGTTATATTAATGCCTTAAGAGGAGAAGAAGCAATAGTTTTATATGATTTATTTAATAAAAAGCTAAAAGAAAGAAATGTTGATGTTCAAACTGGTGTATTTGGAGCAGACATGCTTGTTAATATTCAAAATGATGGCCCAGTTACTATATTGTTAGAAAAGGAGAATAAAAAATGAGGGAGAATAAAATAAATTATAAATTAGTCAATTTAGCTCTAATTATAACTATTGTATGCTTAATATATTTAATTAGGGGCTTATGGCTAGGAGTAGTAGGTAAAATATGGGAAATATTATTTCCATTTCTAATTGCTTTTGGTATTGCTTACGCACTTCATCCAATTGCTAAAAAAATAGAACATAGTGGTTTCCCTAAGTGGCTATCAGTTTTAATAGTTACTGTTATTAGTTTAGGATTTTTAATAACAATAGTAATATTAATAGTTCCTTTAATGTATGAACAAATATTATTGTTGTTAACTAATATATCTACTTTAATTACTGATTTATCTACTAAATATGAAGTTAATTTAGGGGTTTTGCAATCTTCAATCACTGATGTAACTACTAATGTTATAAAAACTCTTGGTACCTATATATCAGATGGTGCCTTAAATATAGTGAATTCGACAATTAATTTTGGTACAGCATTTATAATTGTATTATTTGTATCAATATATTTACTTGCTGATATGGATAAAATAAGAGAATTTATAAAAAAAGTTTTAGGAAATAAAAATAAGAAAAGATATAAATACATAAAAACATTAGATAGAGAAGTAACCAATTATTTTTCAGGTCTTGGAAAAAATATAATAATTCAATTTATTGAATACACAACAATATTTTTCTTAATAGGGCACCCCAATTATTTAATCTTAGGAGTCCTTGCATCATGCTCTACTATTATTCCGATATTTGGGGGATTAATAGTTAATATAATTGCACTTTTAATTGCATCTGTTATTAGTGCTAAATTATTTTGGTTAACTTTAATAATATGTTGTGTATGTCCGCAGATTGATGCATATATTATTGCACCAAAAGTATATGGTAAAACAAATAATATTCATCCACTTATTAGCATATTTGCCGTATTTGCAGGTGGTATATTAGGAGGATTTATTGGTATTGTAATATCACTTCCTCTTACAATAATTATAATAGCGACAATTAAATTTTTTAGAAATGACATAGATAATAAATTAGAAGAAATAAAAGAAAAGAAATAGGTAATTTTTTGAAGAAAATATAAATATGAAAATGTTTTATAAAGGTATGAAGAAAAAAGTGAGGGATTAAAATGAAATATGGAAAATTATTTTTAATATTATTTTTAAGTATATTTATCGGAATAAATAATATTGTTGCAGAAGAAGAAAATCCTAAAACTATATTCAATGAAAATGTTTTAATAGATTATGATATTATTGGAAGTAGTGTAGTCGGAGGATATAATGTAAATATTACTAATAAGATTGATGGAGCAGCATTAATATTAGGAAATACCATAAATTTAGGGTCATATGTAGAATATGCATTAATTAGTGGACAAGATATAACGGTAAATGGAAAAATAAAAGATGCTTTGATAATAGGTAATAATGTCATTTTAAATGAGAGTTCTAATATTGAAAGAGATATCATTATATATGGTAATAATATTGAAATATCAGGTTTGATTAATAGAAATATAACTATTTATGGAAGTGATGTTAAAATAGATAGTGTTCAAATAGCAGGTGATGTAAAAATAAATGCTGAGAATATTAATATAACTGAAAATTCCGCTATTATTGGTAAGTTATCTTATAATGATAATGCCAACTTTTCCAGAGCTGAGACTGCATCAATTGGAGAAATTGAAACATTTGAAAGCAGTGTAACTAATAATCCTACATTTTTAGAACTTGTACTAGAACACATAAAAAAATTAATTTCATTGTTGGTAATATTTTTAGTAATGATTATATTAGTTCCAAAACTATTTAATAACATTGCAAATAGTAAAAATGACATAGTTAAAAATATGGGATATGGTATTGTTTCTTTAATAGTAATACCTATTGCATCTTTAATATTAATACTTACGAAATTTGGATTACCATTAGGATTAATATTATTAATTTTATTTTTAATTAGTATATATATATCAACAATATTTACAGGATATTTGTTAGGAAATATTATTTGGAATAAATTTATCAAAATTAAAAAAACTATTTATTTAGAAGGACTTTTAGGAATTACGCTTTTATATATCATTAGTTTGATACCATATATTGGTGTTGCTGTATACTTTATTAGTTTAATAATTAGCATGGGAACTATTTTAAGCATATTATTAAAAAAAAGAAAAAATAATTAGTCGGAGGGTTTTATGGAAGAAAAAGAGTTAGTTATAATATTTAAAGCGAGAGATGTAAAAGATCAAACGAGGTTAGAACCTATAAATTGTGTAATAGGTCATTTTGATGAAGCTGAAGATGTTTTTATTGATGAGAAAGGTTACACATATTCGCATTTTTCAAAATTTATGCCTGGTAGGTGTTTTGGTGTTAGACAAAATTTAAAAGAACTAATGTCTAAATTTTCTATACATGATGAAAAACAGATGAAAAAGAAATATTTATCATTATTTAAAAAAGGTTATTATTATGTAGGATTACAAGAAAATAAGATAAATTTATTATATAATGATGATGAAAATTCTACTGATTACAAAATATGTAAAGATATTGATGCTATGGAAGGACCAGAAATATTTACGCAAAGCGATTTAGAAAATGAACAAGATAAAAATTTAGATACTAATAGTAAAATTAGGATTGACACAAAATATTTAAGAGAAACCGTAAAAAAAAGTGTATTAGCCCAAGATGAAGCAATTGATAAAATTGTTACTACTATATGGAAAAATATAAATAATAAAAACAGATCAAATGCAGAAAATATTTTGGTTTCTGGTCCGACAGGTGTAGGTAAAACAGAAATATTTAGAAATATTGCTAAACAAATTGGTGTACCAATTATAAAATGTGATGCTAATGATTATACATCAGCAGGATATGTAGGAAAGAACATAGAAGAAATGCTATATTCTTTAATAAGTAACGCTGATGGAGATTTAGAAAAAGCATCTCATGGAATAATAATAATTGATGAAATTGATAAATTAGCTGGTACAGGGAAAAATGATGAGGTTGCTACTACAAAGGTACAAGATGCATTATTGACAATGATTGAAGGCAAAACATATAAAATAAGAAACGAAAATGAAGTTTATAATATAGATACTTCAAAAATTACTTTTGTAGGTTTAGGAGCTTTTTCAAGGGCAAAAAAGTTTAATACTAAAACAGTAGGATTTAATGTTTCAAATGTTAATAATGAGGATAAATTACCAGATGAAACCTTAATAAACTATGGGTTAGAACCGGAATTATTAGGTAGATTTCCAGTTCGTGTTGTTTTAAATGATTTGAAAATAGAAGATTTGTATCATATAACAAAAGATGCTGAATCAAGTTCTTTAAAACAAGAACTAGAATTTTTAAAAGAGTTAGGAATAGTTGTGAATTTTACTGATGATTTAATTTTAAATATTGCAAAAAAAGCTTATTCATATAAAAGTGGTGCAAGAGGAATATCCCGTGTTGTATCTGATATGTTAGAAGAAGTAATGAAAGAAATTTCTGACGGTCATGGGAAATATAGATATTTAGAATTGCAACCAGAGATAGTAAATGATAAGAAAAGGTATGTTTTAAGAAAATGAAAGAATTAAAAGATATTGAAAAAAGTATAATAAAGAAATATCGAAAAGAGATATATCGAAGATTTATAAGAGCAATAAATGATTTTGATATGATAAAAAGTGGAGATGTTATTGCTGTTTGTATAAGTGGTGGCAAAGATAGTTTTTTACTTGCTAAATGTATGCAAGAACTAAAAAGACATAATAAAGTTCCATTTGAGATAAAATTTATTGTCATGAATCCTGGTTATAATCGAAAAAATCTAAAAAAAATAAAAGAAAACGCTAAAAAATTAAATATTAATATAGATATATTTAAATCAAATATATTTAATGTTGTAGATACTTACGGAAGTAAAAGTCCATGTTATTTATGCGCAAGAATGCGAAGAGGAGCACTTTATGATTATGCAAGAAGTATTGGTTGCAATAAAATTGCTTTGGGACATCACTTTAATGATGTAATAGAAACAATTTTATTGAATCAACTTTATAATGGACAATTTTCGGGAATGTTGCCAATATTAGATAGTGATCATTTTAAAGGTATGAAATTAATTAGACCACTTTATTATGTAAAAGAAAAAGATATAAAATCTTGGGTTAAATATTGTGAACTTGAATTTTTAGATTGTGCATGCTCTGTAACAAAGAAAAATGAAGGTAAAAGACAAGAAATAAAGCAATTAGTCAATGAATTAATTAAAACTAATGAAAATGCTGATATTAATATTTTTAATTCAATGTTTAATGTTAATTCTAACACAACAAGAAATACAAAAGGTTAATTATATGTTAATAATATAGATTTATATAATTAGTTATGCTATAATTTAGGTAGCTAGAGGATACGATTTCTGTATATAAAACCGACTAAGTAGATATTTAGGGAATCTAATATATATTATGTGTTGAATGCTTGTAAATTCAAGAATCCTAATTAGTATATTGTGATTTACCACCTGTGTGAAACGCGCGGGTTTTATCTAATAAGAAGCCGTTCCTTTGGCTTTTTTTATTGTTTTTTCTTATAATTTGATATATAATATAGGGCAAGGTGTATTTATGTTTGAAAGAGAAATAAATTTAATTGGAATTAGTAATTTTAAAAAAATACAAGAAGTTGTTGTATGTGTCGTAGGCCTTGGTGGAGTAGGTGGTCATGCAGTAGAAACATTAGTTAGAGCAGGTGTAAAAAAAATAATACTTGTTGATTATGATATTGTTGATATTACTAATAAAAATAGACAAATAATTGCATTGGATAGTACTATTGGATCCAGAAAAACAGATGTTATGAAAAGTAGAATATTAGATATTAATAAAGAATGTGATGTAATAATCATTAATGAAAGATTAACTTCCGATAATATGGATGTATTATTTAAATATAATATTGATTATTTAATAGATGCATGTGATACTGTTAATGTAAAAAAACAATTAATAAAAATTTGTATTAATAAAAATATTAATTTTATAAGTTGCATGGGAACTGGTAATAAACTAGATCCTACTAAGCTTGAAATATGTGATATTAGAAAAACTAATTATGATCCTTTAGCAAAAATAATAAGGAAATTTGTTAAAGATAATAAAATAAATAATAAAGTAATGGTTGTATCTTCTAAGGAATCACCTATTAAGAATGTTGGTAAAATTTCTTCAATTAGTTATGTACCATCAATTGCAGGTATTCTTTGTGCAAGTTATATAATAAATAAAATTTTAGAGAAAAATTAATATAAAAAATGAGGAGGAACGAAATAAGACATGAATATAAAAGCAGAATGTAAAAAGGGGAAAATAAATGTCTATGGGACTTTAAACAATAAAGTTTTAGATGATACATCTATATATGTTAAAGAAATATTAGAAATAGAAAACGAGATAGAACTATTAGAAAATGAAAAAAAAGAAATAATTGAAGACATAGAATATAGATATACAATTATTGGTAGATTACGTTTTTTAATTCCGTTTATATTACAAACATGTTTTCAGATATTATTTATTTATTGTTTTTTAATTTCTAATATTTTTGGAAAAATTTTTTTTGCTACAGCTTTTGCTATTCAAACAAGACGAATGAAATTTAATTTTGACAATTTATTTACTTTTAAAAAGCAAGCCTATTTGTCAGTAAATTTTATAAATAATGATATTTTAAGACTAAAAAACAGAATAATTGAATTAAATAATAAATCAAAATGTTTTTTGTGTAATGAAGATGATGTTTTTTATATTAGTCAAAAAAAAGATATTGTTGAAGATAAAGTTGAACTATACGAAGATTATGCACTATATCCTAGTGAATATAGAAGCGCATATTTAAATGGTACTTTAATTAAAACTCTTAGAGGTATGGATTTTTGTGATGAAGCAGTTAGGAGTTTTGCATATAATATAGAAAATGATTTAATGGGTCAAAATGCAAAAAAATTTATAAGAAAAAAGTAATTATTATATTTATAATTACTTTATTTTTTTTAAATTATCTATAATGTTTTTTAATAATTGTTCGTTTTTATTGTTTTTAGGTACATAGTAAATATTATCTTTTATTTTATCAGGTAAATATTGCTGCTTAATGTAACTATTTTGATAATCATGAGGATATTTATATTCAGGATTTCCATTATGTAAATGATTTGGCACATCACCAGTATTACCTGATTCTATATCACTTAGTGCTTTATCAATAGCGGATTCAGCACTATTAGATTTAGGTGAAAGTGCTAATTCTATTACTACTGCTGATAAAGGGATTCGTGCTTCAGGGAGTCCTAATCTAAGAGCACAATTAATTGCAGCATCTACTTTAGGCCCCATACTTGGATTTGCTAGTCCTATATCTTCATATACAATAACAGAAAGTCTTCTACAAATAGCTTCAATATCTCCTCCTACAATTAATCTCGCTAGATAATAAACACTAGCATTAGGATCACTTCCACGAATAGATTTTTGAAAAGCACTAAGGAGATTATAATATCCATCTCCATCTTTATCATGAAAGACATTATTTCTTTGAATAACATTTTTTAGAACATCTTTAGTTATATGTTTATCGTTAGTAGTAAAATAAGCGACTTCTAATAAGTTATATGCGTGTCTTAAATCATAACCACTAGCATTAGCAATTATTTTATAACATTCTTCATCTATATTAATATCAGTTAATATAGACTTTATTTTATCATTTTTTAAAGCAGAAATAATATCTTCACTAGTTAAGTCATGAAGTTCTAATAATTGACATCTACTTCTAATTGCAGGATTAATACTATGATAAGGATTAGAAGTAGTCATTCCGATTAAGACAATAAGACCATTTTCTAAATAAGGAAGAAGTAAATCTTGTTTATCTTTATTTAATCTATGTATTTCATCCATAATTAAAACTAATCCACCATACATTTTAGCTTCTTCAATTACTGTATCAAAGTCTTTTTTATTATTAATAACAGCATTTAACATACGGTATTTAACATTTAATTCATTTACTAAAGTAACCGCAATAGAAGTCTTTCCAATACCAGGTTTTCCATATAAGATAATAGAAAATAATTTATTATTATTAACCCAATTAGTTAAAATTTTATTTTCCCCAATTAAATGTGTTTGTCCAACAATATCAGTTAATTTAGTAGGTCTTAATTTGTCTGCTAAAAGTTCGTTCATTTTATCACATCCATTTAGTATTTTATCAAAATAATAGTTAATTGTAAACAAAATTAGATTATGATATAATCTAATTAGGGTGTAATTATGATAGATATAAGTAGAAATAAACTTAATGATAAAAATAAAGAAATACTTACTAAATATCAAATATATTTATATACAGAAAGACATATGGCAGATAATTCTGTTGATTCATATATATTAGATATAATTAAGTATTTAGAATATTTAAATAAAGATTATAATAATATAATTAAGGATGATATATATAAATATTTAGAAAAATTAGATAAAGATAAATTAAGTGTAACTTCTGTTGAAAGAAAGATTGTATCAATAAAATCATTTCATAAATATTTAGGAAGATTTCATAATATAAAAGATATTGCAATTAATATAGAACATCCTAAATTTTATAGGAAATTACCTAATACATTAACAATTGAAGAGGTAGAAATGTTATTAGATATTAAATTAGAAACACCATTTGATTATCGAAATAAGGCAATGCTTGAGTTAATGTATGCAACAGGGCTTAGAGTGAGTGAATTGTGCTCTTTAGAGCTAAAAGATATTGATTTAGAGAACAATTATGTAAGGTGTATAGGAAAGGGTAGTAAAGAAAGAATCGTTCCATATGGAGAAGTTTGTGCCTATTATTTAAGTTTATATTTAAATGAATATCGACCTTTACTAAAAAAGAAATATTTAACAGAAAATATATTCTTAAATAATCATGGAAAGAAAATGACAAGACAGGGATTTGAATTTATTTTAAATAATATAGTAAAAGAAAAAGGAATTAATAAAACTATTACACCCCATATGTTAAGACACTCTTTTGCAACACATTTACTTAATAATGGGGCAGATTTACGAAGTATTCAGATAATGTTAGGACACTCTAATTTATCTACTACTCAAATATATACTAATATAAGTAGAGAAGTATTAAGAGAAAATTATGATTTATATCATCCGGAATATAAAAAGAAAGATGATAACTAAAATATTATAAAATATGGTATAATTAATATATAGAATGGAGGATAAAATGAAAGTTAATAAATTAATGTTTAGAGAATATGATATAAGAGGTATATATAATGAGGATATAGATGAAGAAGTTTCTTATTTAATTGGTAGAGCTTTTGGTAGTAATTTAAAAAGAATGGGTAAAACAGAAACTTTAGTAGGATACGATAATAGAATATCTTCACCGATTATTGAAGAAAATTTAGTAAGAGGTATTACAGAGTCAGGAATTAATGTAGTAAGACTAGGATTAGTTACTACGCCAATGTATTATTATGGATGGGATTTACTTAATATTAAATGTGGTGTTATGATTACAGCATCTCATAATCCTAAAGAATATAATGGTTTTAAATTTAGTTATAATGGCATTCATAATGCTTATGGAAAAGATGTATATGATTTATATGATACTATCATTAATAAAGATTTTACAAATGGTAATGGTACTATAACTAATAGAGATATAAAAAGCGAATATATAAAGTTATTATGGGAAAATATTAAACTTGGTAATCGTAAATTAAAGGTTGTATACGATTGTGGTAATGGAACTACTAGTATAGTAGCCAAAGATGTATTTAATAATCCTAATATTGAGTTTATTCCTATATTTGCTGATTCTAATCCTGAATTTCCTAATCATCATCCTGATCCTTGTGTAGAAGAAAATTTAAGAGATTTAAAGAAAAAAGTATTAGAAACACAAGCTGATGTTGGTATTGCTTTTGATGGCGATGGCGATAGAGTAGGGGTGGTAGACGAGAAGGGGAATATGATTGATATTGATAAATACATGATAATTATATGGCGTGATATTTATAACAAAGTTAAAAATAAAAAAGGATTATTTGATATAAAATGTTCAAAAGTATTAGAAGATGAATTAATTAAATTAGGTATTGAACCAGTGTGTTATCGTTCAGGTAACTCATATACTAAAGCTATGTCAGCCCGTGGCGATTTTCCATTTTCTGGAGAGTATTCTGGACATGTATTCTTTAGAGACAAATTCCCTGGATATGATGACGGAATATACGCTGGTTTAAGATTAATTGAAATATTATCTAAAACTAATAAAAATGTATCAGAATTGCTTGAAGGAATTAATACTTATTACAGTACAAAGGAATTAAAAATGAAAGTAAATGATGAAATAAAGTTTGGTATCGTTAATAAAGTTAAAGATTATTGCATTAGTAAAAATTATAAAATACTTACAATAGATGGTGTTAAAGTTTTATTTGACGATGGATCAGCAGTTGTTAGAGCCTCTAATACAGGACCTAATATTACTATGAGATATGAAGCTAAAACTAAAGAAAGATTAAATGAAATAGAACAAGAATTTACTAATTTATTAAGTGAATTACTTTAGTATATTCTCTCTATTCATTTCTTCTATTTTATAGAACTTAACATAATATACATTATCGTACTTAGATAAATAAAAAGAAATAGATAAATAAATAATCATATTTAATATAATTTATAATTAAATTTATAATAAATATATGTATAATACTATCTTCTTACTTCTTATATATAATAATTTAAATATAATATAAATTAATTAAGATAATTATTTATGTTAAAACTATTTTAAATTTATTATATTAACTTTAATAAATTAATTATTTGTATATTTTATTATGCTTATAATTAATTTGAGTAATATAATTGTCCATAAATTTATTTCCCAAATTAATATAGAGCCAATAAATAAGTAGATAAATTAACATTACCTACTCCCCTATTTAAATTAAAAAAACAATAGGGGAGTTGTACATAAAAAAATCTAGGATTAATATAAGTTCCTAGATTGAATTTCAGCAATTTTATCAAATACTTCACTTGCATTTTTTTCATTTATTTCCGTATATCCAAGTTCTTTTAAAGCCATAACTTTGGCAGTATTTAATTCTTGAGTGCGACTTAATTTTTCTTCATTTTTTCTAGCAAGTTCCATTTCCCAGCGTTTGTGTGATTCTGCTAATTTTGTTCTTGATGCACCACCGTTAGAATATAATGTCATAGCAGAATATAATATACTTTCAAATACATATTGATGTTCTTCATCATAAGCAAAATCAAGTGGTTTAATATACCCTGCTGCCTTAGAAACATAACCTAAAATATACTTTAATTCTTTAGTATTACTCATTGCTTGTAAAAAATGATAAAAATAAGTCATTGTTGTTAATGAAGTTTTTGATTTATCTTCATTTAACATTTCTTTTAATATGAATACAATATCACTAATAACCTCTTGTTCTTCTTTTTTTAACCCGTTTAATTCAATTATTTCATCTTTTTGTGTTGTAACTTTCTTTGAAGTAAATATTTTGTTTCCAACTTCTTCTATATATTCAGTTGTAAGTTCTATATCAATAATCTCTTGTTCAGATTTTACATTTAATAATTTATACAATAATTGACATTTTTCATTAGGTACATTAGATAAATCTTCACCATCTAAATAGTTATATACCATTTGTCTAGATACCCCTAAATACTTAGCTAAATTAACTTTAGAAATATTGGCTTTCTTTAATATTGCATTTATTTTCTCCACTACATTCATTATTGTATTCCTCCTATTAATATTTTATCATTTATTTAAATTATGTCAAGTAACCTAAAATACTTTTTCGATAATACCGCCACCTAGACATAAATCGCCATCATATAGTACACAAAATTGTCCTGGTGTTACTGCTTTAGCATTATCATAAGTAACCTTAATTTTGTTATTTTCTAAGTATTCAACATGACATTTTATATCAGGTTGACGATATCTAAATTTACAAGTACAATCAGTAATTCTTTTATTTGTTAAGAAATTAAAATCTTCAATTATTGCTTCTTTAGAGTATAAATATTTGTTTTCATCTCCCGTAGCAATATATAAAATATTATTTTCTAAATCTTTTTTTGCAACATAAGACTTATCTTTAAATCCTCCTAGATTAAGTCCCCTTCTCTGCCCTAAAGTATAGTACATTAGCCCTATATGCTCCCCTACTACCTCGTTTGTTTCAATGTTAACAATTTTTCCAGGTATGTTAGGTAAGTAATTTTCTAAAAATTTTGTAAAGTTTCTTTCGCCAATAAAGCATATTCCGGTAGAATCTTTTTTCTTAGCAGTTATAAGTCCTTTATCACTTGCAATATTCCTAATTTCTGGTTTTGTTAAATCTTGTAAAGGGAAAATAACATCTTTAAATATATCTTTATTTACATAGGCAAGAAAATAACTTTGATCTTTATTCTTGTCACTTGCTTTGTAAAGCTGTCCATCTATTACTTTAGCATAATGCCCAGTAGCAATATAATCTGCTCCTAGCTTTTTAGCCTCTTTTACAAATAAATCAAATTTAATATATTTATTACACATAACATCAGGATTAGGAGTTCTTCCTTTTTTTAATTCATCTAGAAAATAAGTAAAAACATAATCCCAATATTCTTTTACAAAATCAATTCTATGTAAAGGTATGTCTAGTTTTTTACATACTTCCAAAGCATCATTATAATCCTTTTCTTGGGGACATATATCGTTATTTAAATCTGGATTACCTAAATAATCATTATTAATAGAACTATCCCAATTTCGCATAAATAATCCAATTACATCATAGCCTTGTTCTTTTAATAAAAGAGCTGCAACAGAACTATCTACACCCCCTGATATTCCAATTACTACTTTCTTCATATATACACCTTCGTTCTATATAATTTTATCATATTTTTACAAAGAAAAAAATACATTATGTGTTATTATATAAATAATTTTATTACTAATTTCATAAGAGCTGGTAATAAATATGCTTCTGATAAAGAAGATAACAATGAAATAATAATAGTAAATATATAAATTATTGTATATTTTTTTAGCATGTTTCGCATATTGTTATTCTTTTTACCCATAATATACTCAAATAATTTTACTGTAAACATTATACTATATATACCTAATATTATTATACAAAAGATATTTAATAATTGATGTGGAAATATATATATAAATACTCCAATTATACCTTTAAAGCCATAACAACTAAATATAGAAGCAATTGAAAAGCCTAATAAGAATCCTTTTAAGTAAACTAAGAAAATATTAATAAATATTCCAATAATACTCATTCCAAGTATCCATATTAAAGTAATATATATCATATTAGTAATAATACTATTTTTAAATGCTAGTCCACTATTAATATTTGATGTGTCAATATTTGTAAAAAATGTCTGTATTTGATTAAGTACACTTGTTTTATCGGTTTCGTTTAGTACCATTAAAAATATTGATCCAGATATTAATCCAAGTATCAAAATTGTTATTATAAAGTAGTTAATTTTTTTGCTAGGTAAAATAATATTTTTAATCTTTGTTAATTTCTTATCCATTGTTATCACCACTAAATTATATTTAATTAGTATTGATATTATTACTAAAATTTTGTATAATTAAATACGAGGTGTAACATGAAAGAAGTTAATAAAGATAAGAAAAAGAAAAAGAATAAAAAGAAAATTAAAAATTTAGGTACTAAAATTGTTGCTATAATTATGTTACTATTAATGGTTTTATCAGTGGTAGCAGGTATTGTAGCTTACATTTAAAATAGGAAGATTAATAATTAGTCTTCCTATTTTGTTTTAAGTTAATAATTATGTATTAATATCTTTTACATATAATAAATAATTTAAATATTCTTTAATATTTCAATTATTATAAATATTGTTCTGTATTTAAAATCATAGGCTTTTGCCTTAGATACTATTAAATCCTTATGGAAATGAGAATTTCTTACATCTTTTACCCACATTTCTAAATTTTCAACAAATGTATTTTTATCTGTTTGGTTATTTATAATTTTATCTTCTCTTTTTATATATTTTATCATTTCTCCAAGAGTAATTTCATTATCGTTATTATCTAATAAGTTTATTTTTTTTCCTGTAACAGAATATGGTTTTTTTAAATTAATCCCATTGTTTGTCAATTGTTGATATTTATCTCTAATTTTTCTGTATAACAAAAGTTCTACTGCTTTAAAATAATTTGCAACAATAGGTGTGTAATCTATACCATTTTTATCTAATTCTATCAAATATTTTTTTCCATAATTTCCTCCATTTTTAAAATATTATATCATAAAATTTTAGATAATTTTAATACACATTTAATACAATTCAAATTTTTATATAAATAAAGACAGAATAAAAAATCCTGTCTTATAAACTTAAAATAATTAATTTTCTGCTTCTTCTAACATATTTACTATAAATATACCATATCCTCTTTTAGGATTATCCACTACTACATGAGTAACTGCTCCAATAATATATTCACCTTGAATAATAGGGCTTCCACTCATTCCTTGAACAATACCACCAGTTTTTTCTAATAATTCTGAATCAGTAATTTCAAAAAGAATATTTTTTGTTTCTTTGTATTCTTTACTAACAGATATTATATTAATATCATACTCTTTTACTTCTTCTCCGCTTAAAACTGTAAAAATTTTAGCACTTCCTGTTTTAATTTGAGAAGGTTCTGCTACTTTATATAATTTTTTGTCTGGTAATGTATCCGTATACCTTCCGAATATTCCGGAACTTGTATTTTCTTTTACATCACCATAAACAATAGATGAATCATATCTTGCATTTTTTTCACCAGGTTTTCCATCATCACTTGGAGTTATACTAGTAACAGTTGAATTATATATTTTACCATCTTTTATTTCTAGTTTTTGTCCAGTAGATTTTTCAATTATTTCGTGTCCTAAAGCACCATATAATTTAGTATTAGGATCAATAAATGATAAAGTACCTACTCCTGTTATAGAATCTTTTACATATAATCCTGTTTTATAAACATCATTACTATCTTTAATTAATTTTAAAGTAGTAGAATAAGTTTTACTTCCCCTTAAATAATTGACACTAACAGAACTTACATCATTTAATTTATCTATTTCTGTTAACATTTCTTCAATAGTTGCTACTTTACTATTGTTAATGGAAGTTATAATGTCTCCAATGTGTAAATTTGCTTCTTCAGCAGGATTTTTACCATCTACTTCATAAGTACCTACTATAATTATTCCTTTTGAATTAAGTTCAATACCGATATTTTCTCCGCCTGCAATAATATACTCTGAGTAAGCAAGAATTTGTGTTGGTAGTAACAGTGAAACAGTTAAAATAAGCAGAATGCTGTTTTTTAATTTTTTAAAAAACATAAAAACATCTCCTTTTAGTAGCTTTTTATTCACAGACTACATTATTATAATGTGACCAAAAATTATATTTATAAGAGAAAAAAACTACCATTTTTTTGTCGTTTTTACATATATTTAATTAGGTGAAACTTTATGAATAACTTTTTATTTCCATTTATTTTAACTTCTTTTGCAGCATTTTCAACAATGCTTGGAACAATACTTATTTTTTTAAAATTTAAAAATTATAATAAATTAATAGTAGCTTCTCTTAGCTTTGCATCAGGAGTAATGATTACTGTTTCTATTACTGATTTAATTCCTGAATCTCTTTTATTAATGAAAGAAAATAATAACGATTTTATAAGTGTTATTTTATGTATTATATCTATTATATTGGGAATAATAATATCGATGATATTAAATTATTATTTACCTGATAATAGTAATAATACTTTATATAAAGTAGGAATAATTTCAATGTTAGCAATTATTTTACATAATATACCAGAAGGAATTATTACATTTATTACAGCATCTTCAAATATGACTTTAGGGATTAGTTTAGCTATTGCTATTGCTCTTCATAATATACCAGAAGGGATTAGTATATCAGTTCCAATATATTATTCTACAAAAAGTAAAATTAAAGCATTATCTTATACATTTATATCTGCAATATCAGAATTATTTGGAGCTTTTATAACATTTTTATTTTTAAAAAATTTTATTAATAATACTATTATAGGTATATTATTTGCAATAGTAGCAGGTATTATGTTAAATATTTCATTATGTAAATTATTACCAACTGCTAAAAGTTATAATTATAAAAATACATTATTAATATTTTTTATAATAGGAATAATATTTATATTAATAAAGTTTCTGTAAAATAAATAAAAAATTAATGACAAGTGTAAAATAATTTGATATAATTAATTTATATAATAGGAAGGGAAGTAAATATGAACACAACATTATTTATGTCTTTAGATAAACATCAAATCTATTTAGTTAGCGAAGGAACAATTTCGTTTTTTATTGCAGTTCCAAGTAAAGAATTTAATAAAACTAATATTTCTATTGAATTACGTGGTGACTATGAATCTTTTAATGTTAATACTAATGATTTAGAATATGTAAAAGCATTAGTTAAAGATATATATAGTAAAATAGATAATTATAATATTAGTTTAGTTATACCTATTACTGAAAATGATGAATTAAAAGATGTTAGAACTAATGCTAATGACATTACTTATGACAAGTTAAATAATGTAATTGGAGGAATAATTAATAAAGCATATATATTACTTACAGAAAATGGAATAACCGTAGATAGTAAAATAATTATAATAAATAATGAAAAATATAAAAGCTTTATTAGTTGGTTTTTAGATAAATATCAAGATAGGTGTGAATATAAATCATTTTTAGAACTTATAACTATTACTAATAACGATAGTATTTCTTTAAATAAGATAGAAATGACAGACATTAACTTTGTTATTGGTAAAGATGAAAAAGAACAAAAACCTAAAGAAGATTTAAATACTTTAGAAGTTGATCCAAATATTATTATTGATGAAGTAGACCTTCCTACTAATTATATAAAAAGAAAAGAAGAAACACAACTTGGATATGTATCTTATTGTTTATTAGGAATAATGTCCGTTATTATTTCATTAGTATTATTATATGTACTATTATAACTAACATATGTTAGTTTTTTTTATAAAAAAAAGAATTTATTCTTCTACATTAAATTCTTCTAATTTACCATTTTCTAACATTATTTTATTTACTTTATCTGATACTTCATTTAATTTATCTGAACATTCTTTAGCAAGTTTCATAGCCGTAGTATATTTATCAATGGCGTCGTCTAAACTTACTTCTCCATTTTCAAGTTCTGTTACTATTTTTTCAAGTTCTCTTATTTTATCTTCAAATTTCATTTCTTTTTCTTTCATATTTTATTCTCCTACTTTGATTACTTTTGCATCTATTGTACCATCAGATACATTTATTTTAATTTCATCATCTTTATTTAAATTATTTATTGAGGATATAACACTATCTTCTTTTTTTATTATAGCATATCCTCTTTTTAAAGTATTCATTGGATTTAATACTTCTAATTTTCCAATAATATTATCTAAATTTTGCTTTTTAAATTTATAAATAATTTCGGGATTATTAAATACATAACTATTTTGATATTTAAATAATTCTACTTTAGAGTTATCAATAAATACTTTTATTATTCTATTAATTTTATCAATTAAATTGTCTAAATTTTGTTCTTTTACTTCATATATAGCAGTAGGTCTTTTTAAAACAAAACTATCTTCTAGCTTATGAAGTTTTAATCTATTATTTTCGATTATATTTAATAGAGTGTTATAACTTCTAGTTTTAGCAGTATCTAAATATGTGATTATTGTATTAATATCTGGAACTGCTAATTCTGCTGCTGCAGTTGGAGTTGGCGCTCTTAGGTCCGCAACAAAATCAGCAATTGTAAAATCTATTTCATGACCTACGGCACTAATTACAGGAACCTTAGAGTTATATATAGCTCTTGCTACTATTTCTTCATTAAAAGGCCATAAATCTTCGATAGAGCCTCCTCCCCTACCTACAATCAATGTATCTATATCATAAGTATTTGCTATCTCTATTTTTTTTACAATATCAGAAGCAGCATCACTTCCTTGAACAAGTGAAGGAAACAATATTGTTTCACATACAGGATATCTTCTTTTAATAGTAGTTAATATATCTCTAATCGCTGCTCCAGTTGATGCTGTAACAATACCTATTTTTCTTGGAATTCTTCTAATAGGTCTTTTATGTTCTTTATTAAAAAGCCCTTCTTTAGATAATTTTTCTTTTAATTGTTCAAATGCTACATAAAGGTTTCCTATACCATCTTCAAGCATATCTTCAACATATATTTGATAGCCACCGGTTGCTTCATATATAGTTACTCTTCCTGTTACTAATACTTTCATCCCATCAACTGGTGTAAATTTTAAAATTCTAGTGTTTGATGCAAACATTACTGCACTTATTCTAGAAGTTTCATCTTTTAAAGTAAAATAAAAGTGACCTCTAGTATGTGCTTTAAAGTTTGATATCTCTCCTTTTATATAAACTTTTCTTAAGTTTTCATCACTTTCAAATTTACCTTTTAGATATCTTGATAATTCAGTAATTGTTATATAATTATTCTCCATCTTTTACCTCATTATGATATACATTATCAAGGACACCATTAATTATTTTACTAACCTGTTCATCAGAATACTTTTTAGATAAATTAACTGCTTCATTAATAATAATAGGTCCTTCTATATCAGTATTCATAAGTTCGTATATACCTAACATAATGATAGATTGATCAGTTAAACCTAATCTATTCATTGGCCAGCTACCTAAGTATTTATTAGCAATTTCTATTAGTTTATCTTTATTGTTTAGAATTTCTTTTAATGTTTTATAAATATATTCATTAAGTTCTTCTAATTCATTAATTATCATATCATCTATATCATAACTAATATTATTTTTTTCGTATAATAAAGTTTGATATAATAAAATCATAATTTTTTCTCTTGATTCAGTTCTATTTAATGCCATAAAATCACCTTCCATATTAGAATACCATAAAATTAACTTTTTTTAAAGTACTAAAAAAAAGAAAGTATATTTTACATTAACTTTACTTTATTATTATTATTTTATTTAGCTTCACTTTCTTTATAATTAGTTAATAATTTAATTCTTTTATTTGCTACTTCTCTATCATATCCTTGTTTATATCGATTATTTAGTTTATCTATATTTCTTTTTAATACTTCATTCATTGATATTTCAAGTTCAATATTAGCAATTCTTGACAAAGTAAGAAGTAAATTAGTAATAGTTTCAATTAATTTGTCCTTATCACTTAAATAAATTATTTGACAAGCATAATAAACAAGTTTTTTCCATTCGTTATTAAAGTTATAATCTTTAGTATTATTATCTAAAATACTAATATCTATTTCATTACTTGATGATTTTAATAAGCATTCAGGATCTTTTGTTTTTATACTTTGAAGTAATATTGGAGTATCAAATACTTTTCTCTCTAATTCTTTATTAGTACTATTTTGAATGTAATTACCTATGTTTTCAAAATCAATATCATAATAACTAGATAGTGATGCTGCTAAATACCATACAATATCCCCTACTTCAATAATTAAATTTTCTTTTAATTTCTTTTTACTATCAGCATTTAAATTATGGGTTTTATATTTTTTAAACGAATCAATAAGTTCACCAATTTCTCCGACAATACCCATTTCTCCATTCATTTTCTTAATTTCTTCAGTATCGAAAGTATTCATAGTTCTTCTTGCTAGTATTCCATATTTTTTAAATGTTAAAGTATCAGGACTAATAAATGCAACCATTTTTTGACCTAAACATCCACCTTTGCATATTTCATAATTAGAGCATTCTAAACATTCTAAACTACTACATTTTTTAAATGTTCTAATATCATTAAAATATTTAGAATTGTATATTTCTTTTAAAGAATTATGATATATATTTCCACCACTACCTAAATAATCAAAGTATTTCATCGCATCGCATGGATAAACATTACCATCAAAGCCTACTATTAAAGATTTTTCTGCCGCACTACATTCTGTTTTTTCAATCCCTAAAAAATTCCAAGGACTACCTAATCTAATTTTATCTCCATATATTTTTTTATATTCAATCATTTTATTTCTAAACCATATAAGTTCATCTCTATTTAAAAGTAAGTCTTTAGTACCTCTTCCATGAGGAACATATCTAAGAAAAGATAAATTTGTTGTTTTGGTATTATCTAAACTAAAAAATAGTTTAATTACATCATCTATATCATACAAAGTATCTTTTAAGATAGCATGATGAACCCCTAATCTAATATTAGTTTTATCTAATAATAAAGGGAAAAATTCCTTTAATCTATCTAGCGTTACAACTCCGTCTAAAGTAAGATTATAAGTTGTAGAATAAATAATTTCTTTAAGACCAATAGTATTTAGATATCCTAAATATTTAATGGTATCTAAAGTAGGGTCACACATTGAATATAATTTTATTTCAAGTCCATTATTACTAGCATAACTAATTACTTCATCAAGTTTAGGATACAGGGTTGCTTCTCCTCCTGTTAAAACAATACTTCTAACGTTTATTTCTTTTGATTCATCAATTATTCTTTTAACTGTATCAATATCTAATGACTTATAATCAGTGTTTTTTGCTTTACTAGAACAATGTTTGCACCATCTATTACATTGTTCAGTTAATTCTATTTTTACTTCTTTCATATATATCACCTATAAATTTATATGCCATATATATTTTATCATAATTTTTATAAATGTAAACAATTATCCTTGACTATCATTTTTATTTTTTATACAATAATAAAACAAGAAAGGTATGATATTTGATGAAGACAAAATGGATGCAAGAATATATTAGTGATATAGATATTTCTAAAATTGAATGGATAAAATTAGATGCTAATGAATTGAAACAATTTCTTTTTGATAATTATTTTGATAATGAAGAATACAAATATGTTTGTGATGAAAATATACATTATGATACACCGTTTGGTCTTCATTATTTAACATATGATGTTACTAAAACTTGTCCTGATTGTAAATTTATATTGGGAATTGTAAACAATAATATTGGTAAAAAGACTATTGTTGCAGATTTAATATTTGTAGAATCTTATTATTTATTTACTAATCAAACAAAACCATTCACTTCTTTGTTATCCGCAGAAACAAATTTTTATTTTCAAAATAAAGGAATTTATAAAAAACTTTGTGATGAAATTATTAATTTTATACCCCATGATCAACATATATTAGTATCAAACGAATCTGAATTAGGAAGATTGTGTCATACAACTGAATTATTAAAAACATCTTTAATAAAAAAAGAATTTGATAAAGAAATATTTTCTGAAAGTTTTCCTTTAGATAATTGTCATAATTTTAATAACTCAATTATTAGATTGTTAAGAAAAAGGAATGAAATATTATAAAAACATAATCTTAAATTATAGATTATGTTTAATTTCTAATATACCATGTTTCATTTATATTGCAGTTACTACTTAGTGGTTCAGGATTTGGCATATCTAATTTGGCTATTATTGGCATTTTAAAAGCGTTACCAAACATTATACAAGTACCAGGATGTAGTGTCTTTAATTTATCACCTAAACTATCACTAGAACTTGCAATTATGTCTTTAACAATATTTAAATCTGCTGGATGAAACATTTTAAATATTAAGAAGTTACTACATTGTGATAAAGCAGTTTGACTAATTTCTGATGGCCTTTGAGAAATTAAGCCAAGAAGAATACCATATTTTCTTCCTTCTTTAGTAATTCTTTCAAATATATTATATCCTAAAATATTAATATCATTATCATTTTGTACATAACGATGAGCTTCTTCTAATACAATATGGAATGGAAAAGATGCTCTTTTTTTTAATTTTGTTATATAATCAAATAATAATTTAGAATATATTTTTACAAGAGTTTTAGCAAGTCTATCATCAACATAATTAATATTAAAATTAATAACTTGAGCTTTCTTTCCATTTTTTGTAGTAAGTAACCATTTTATATAGTTTTCTTTATTTATATAATCATTAAAATTAAAATAATTAACATAATCACTATTTATAAGAGAATTAAGTCTTATTTTAAGAGTATTGCTATATTCAAATATATCATTACTATTAATTGCGCCTTCTGATATTATTGCAAATTCTAATGCATTGTAAAAGTCATTAATTGTATATTTAACTTCCCCGTTAGGCATAGATAATTCGAAAGTATTAGAAGTTAAACGCTCTAAATAAGATATGACTATTTCAATATCTGCAAGTTTCCCTGAAGGTTCAATAAATATACATTGTTTTAAAGTTCTAGTCCAGCCACCCTTGGTTAGTTTTAAATCTAAGTTAATATCATCTGTATAAAATTTAGTTAAAGTAGATACTATTTTATTTCTTATTTCGATTGGTTTAGAACCACTATAAATTATATCAAGTAAACATCTTGCTATAATATCATTTTTTTGTTTTAAAGCTTCTTCATCATTTCTAGCGAAATAACTTACTAATTTTAATGACTTTTCAATAATAGGTATTTGTAAAGGATTATCTACATTTAAAAGTAAACAAATATCATCTAATGTTAGTAGCCAAAAAGGTATTTGTAATAAATCATACTGATTACTTTTTAAATCTGTTGTATATACTTTATAATTAATATTTTCATTTGTTTCCCCTATTCGACTGAAGGCTTGTTGATACTCACCATAAGCATCAAATAAAAATATGTTAGTTCTAAATGGTAAATATTTATAATCATAAAATATTGATTGAATTATTTTAGCAACACTATAACTTTTCCCTGAACCGGTATTACCTAATATAGCAAAATGATTAGAAAAGAAAGTGTTTATATCTAACTTTATATCATAATTATTATACATAAAAGATTTACCTATAATCATATTATTAACGGAATCATTATTAAAAATAACATCTAACTCTTTATTAGTAATAAGTCTACATTTAGAATTAAAAGATGGTTTTGTGATATCACCATATATAAATTTATTGTTATTTATTTCTCCTAGTAAAGATACAGTCATAACATCATTATTTACAGATATTATTTCCCCAATTACTGTTGTATTATCATCTTCAAATACAACATTTTTACCCATTAAATTATTTGTTTCATACACATTTATTTCTAGCTTTACAATAACTTTATTATTATCAATACTAATTATCTTACCTAACACTTACTATCACCTTATTATAATTTTAACATAATTAATATATTAATACAATATAATTAAATGGTGAATCTATGGATAAAATAATTGCTCATCGTGGAATATTTAATAACAAAATAAAAGAAAATACTTATTTAGCTATATTTAATGCTTTTAATAATCAAAATATATATGGTGTTGAATTTGATATTAGATTAACTAAAGATAATAAAATAGTGGTAATTCATGATAATACTATTAATAGGACAAGTAATGGGATTGGAATAGTAGAAAATATGACTTTAAAAGAATTACAAAAATATAATTATGGAAGTAAGAATTTTTATCAAGTGATTCCTACTTTAGAAAAAATATTAGAAATAAATACTAATAAATTATTTTTAATAGAAATAAAAGTAAGTAATAATAGTAAATTATTTAGTAAAATATTATTAGATATATTAGATAAATATAAAAATAAAAAAATATATTTAATGTCTTTTAATAAAGAAATATTAAATATAATTAAAAAACAAAATAAAAATTTATATATAGGATTAATATATTTAACTAATAATATTAAATCTTATAAATATAATTTTTATGTTTTATATGATAAATTTATAAATAAGGATTTAATTAATAATCTAATTAATAGAAATAAAGAAATATTTATATGGACAATTAATAATAAAAAAGAATTATCTAAAATAAAAAATAAAATAAATAATATTTCTACTATTTATTTTATTAGTAATATTAACTAAATTTTTCTGATTTAAATTCCATTTTAGTTCTTTCTACTCTATCCCATTCATTTCTCTTTTTCTTATATCCAATAAATGAAGAGAATCTTGCAATTAAAATAATATATCTAAGTACAGTTATTTCAAATACGCATAGAATTGTTGCTTTAACTAAATCACTAAATGATAATTTAATATTTTCTATATGTAATCTTGATAAAAATGTACTTAAAGATAATATACCTCCAAATATTACATATATAAACATAAACATTAACATAAATCTTACATTTAATAAATCTAAATAGAAAGCTAATAACATTGTTAATATTCCAAATATTTCAATAAATGGACTTAATAATTCATATATAAGAAAATATAAGAATGATATAAAACTAACTAGTCCATATTTAGGATTTAAGAACAATTCTTTGTATTTACTCATTCCTTGTAATAATCCTTTATTCCATCTTCTTCTTTGTTTAATTAAATCTTTAACAGTGGAAGGTGCTTGAGACCAACAAATTGCTTCGGGAATGTATTTAATTAAGTAATCTATTTTATGCATTTTACAAAAAACATGTAATTTTATTACTAGTTCAAAGTCTTCACCAACGGTATCTACATCATAACCTCCAGCAGCAATAGCAATATCTTTTTTAAATAAACCAAAAGCTCCTGAAATAATTAAATTACCATTAAATTGATCAAATAATATTCTAGATGCTAAAAAAGATCTATCGTATTCTAATACTTGCATACTAGTTAAAATGCTTTTAGGTAAATGATATTCGTTTACTTTTCCATTTTCTAATTTTAAATCATTAGCAATACGAACAATACCTCCACAAGCAACTACCCTATCATCACTTAATATTGGTCTTACTATATTTTCAAGTGAATCATGTTGTAACATAGAATCAGCATCCATACTAGTGAAATAAGGATACTCAGAAGCATTTATTCCAGCATTTAATGCATCAGCTTTACCACCATTAACTTTCTTTAATAAAGTTATTTTTACTTTATATTGATTTGTTTCATATACTTCTTTTATTTCTTTACAAGTTACTTGTTTTCTAATTGGTCTATTCACTTGTTTTAATTTAAAGTAATCAATTAATTCTTTAGAAGTGTTGTCCTTACTACCATCATCAATTACAATTATCTCATATAATTTATAATCTAATTCCAATAAAGATTTTACTGTTTCTACTACGGTTAATTCTTCATTATATGCAGGTACTAAAATAGATACAGGAACATAATAATCATGCTTAAGACGATTACTTAATTTACGATAATTTTTATGTTTAAATAGAATACAACTTCCCACTACTGAAGAAAGAAATAAATAAGTTGAATAAATTACTAAATATAGTACAAAAAACGCATTAACAATTACTAAAAATATTTTAGCAAATTCTATGAATTTATCCATACTTTATCTTTCCTTTCTTTCTTTTCATTAGATTTACTCTCTTTATGTTTAATAATCTTATTATTATTTAAAGAATATTCTAACATTTCTTTGCCATATTTATCTTTAATATTTTCAATTTCATAATATTCCTTATCGGTTAAAGATAATTTCATTAATGAATTGGCAGCATTTTTTCTAACATACCAATTATCATTACTTAATAACTCTATTAATGTATATTTTACATTTTTCAGATTATATAATGATAACGCTTGAGAAATAACAATTGTATATTCTATATCATAATCTTTATAATCATTGACTATTTCTAATAAAGGATTAAGTATTTTAGGGTACTCATATTTTCCAAAATATCTAATTATAGCAAGATTAATTTCTTTATCATATTTTTTAGATACAAATAAATCATATAATTCTTCTGTATAATTACCACTTGTATATTTAATATAATCAATAATAGCTAATTTTATATTATTAGTAAATTTATCAAAGTTATATAATAACTCTTTAATTAAACTATCTTTATTTCCTTTATATAATGATAAATTTTCTTCTAATAATTTATTATTGTAATATAAATTCCTTTTGGAAATAGAGATTAATGCTTTGGTAATTAACGATTTAGAATTAAGTTTGCATATTGCAATCATTGAATTTGTACGACAATAAATAGATTTATCTATAACTCCCTTAAAAAGAGCATCTACTATATGAATATTATTTTTTAGCGTTTTAATAGGTAATTCTGATATAAAGTAACTAAAATAGGCTTTTTTTATAGAATTCTTTTTCAAATATTTTTTTGATAATACTTGATATATTACAATACTTTTTTGTAAATAACTTTCTATATCTTTACTATCTTTTAATTCATTAATTACATCTTTATATATAATTAAATTATTTACAAAATATAATTTCCTTATAAAGTATTTAATATGTTTTTTAGATAACTCATTATTTTTATTCATATAAGAAATTTCATTTAGAATTTTATCTTTGTAAGTATTAAATCTTTTTTTATTCATATATTTATTTTCTTTACTATATAGTACATAAGCAATATTAAATATTATTAATGATAATATTATTAATAAATATATATATATTATATTTGTAATTTGATACATTACTCATCACTTCCATTCCACATATTTTTTACTATATAATATGATTCTTTAAGTCTTTCATGATAAGTAACATTTTTACCCCAACCTTTTAATTTAATATCTTTCATATCAATAGTTTCATTACCTAATCCTACTCCAACATACATTTTATCTATTTTTATTTCTTCTACACCATAATTTTCATAATAATCATCATGTATTTTCATATTAGATGGATCAGAAAAATTTAATAATCCCCAAGGTAACTTTATTTCTATGTTATCTCCTTTAATCATAAAGTCTGCTAGTGAATTAAATGAATCACTATTAGGATTAGCATTACCATATGTTAATTTCCCGGTTTCGTATACTTCTGCCGTTATAATGTTATTATTTGATAAAAGTGGTGTTGCTGTTTGTAGTAATAAATTGATTTGAGAAAATTTATCACTATTTTTGGCAGGTGGATTTAAATAACTATTTTTTTGATATACTTCGTATCCAAACATAGCATTTATTGTATTATATCTTTCTTGAACTAACACTCTTGAATTATCTACTCCATCAATTACAATTAAAAAATCTGCGTCACGATTAAATTTTAGATTATAATCTGCCATTTTTTTACTTCCACTTTTTGGAGTTAAATCTATTGGAATATATAATTTTTCATTATTATAATTTTCTTTATTTATGTAAAAGTATAAAAATTTCTCATCATACTTATAAGACATTTTTATATCATCTTTAACATAAAATACATCTGTATCTTTCCATTCATTAACTTCACCATCAACATAACTTATACTAGTTGTTTTACCAGGATCAAACGATAATAAGCCAAAGTATTGTTCATTTGTTTGATAATCACTCCAATAAGGAGTTTTAGTTAAATTAACTCCGTGCATTGTATTCCAAGTTCTTTTAAACCATTCATCTTGCCAAGTAAATATAATTGCATTATCTATTCCAGCACTTTTTATATCATTATAACTTTTAACAATTGCTTCTCCTTGTTCTTTTTCACTCATACCACCCTGATTTCTATTTGTATTAGTATCCTTTTGTGCCATTCCTCTAGAAGATGGGACACCAAATTCACTTATTACAACAGGTATACTATGGTATTCATTTATCTTTTTTAGATATGCTTGATAAGTATTTTTAATACCATTTTCGTCTTTATAATCTATAAATTCTGGTTCGTAATTTAGATAATCCGGATAATATGGATAAATATGATAAGATGCAAAAGTTCCTGATATAAATTTATCTGTTGTTTTTATATGTTCAACATCTACTTTGGCACTTTTTTTAAAATATTGTGTTACTGGAAGAGAATAATCAAAAGGATCAGTCGTAGGCCAATTAGAAAAAGCTACTAATCTTTGTTCTTTGTATCTAGTTGTTTCATATTCAATTATTTTATCTCCAATTTGTGTAATTGCTGCTTCAAAAGGAGTAGCATCATTTGTTGTATACATATATTTTCCTTGATAACTATTTTTTGAAGACTTCATTCTATTAGTATATGCTACTATTGTATCTTCCCATTCTACACCTAAAATGTACCCAATTACCCAATCGGATATATCATGGAAATAAAAACCTGTTCCAGACGAAGCACCAATCGTAATTTGTCTTTTACCGTGGATAATATCTACTATTTTTTTGCTTTCATTTAATGCCTCATTTAAAAATTCTGGTGCATAAGCATCTAATCTGGAATTATGTATGTAATCATTTATCCAAAGACTATGAATTAAATATAATGGATTAGCATTATTTTTATTATATTCATAAAAAGCGTTATAAAAATCATCATTTAATATTGTATATACTCTTATTGTATTAGCGCCCATTTCTTGAATATATTTAAACCAACGAAGATATGTATCCTTACTGATTGCATAATCGGTAGCAAAATGACCTGGAATTCCACTTCCTAAATTAACTCCCTTAATTTCGAATAATTCATATTTGCCATTTTTATTTATAACAATATCTTTATTTTGAGTTTTTATAAATGTTGTTACTTTTTTATTGGGGTTTAAATCAATAAAAATACCTAATTCATAATGTACAAGATTAAATAAAATTAACATTGTTATTATAATACTACTTACAATAATAAATTTTTTCATGGTTTACCCCCTTTAATGATTAAATTTCTTTACTTTTGATTCAGAAGAAAATTGTTTAATGGTATCAATGTTCTCATCTAAAAATCTTCCTCTATTAATGATATGTTCTTTTAACTGTTTAATAGCTTCTTCATAACTAGTAACATTTCTATCTATTGGTTGTAATAATCCTTCTTCTTGCTCAAAAGTATATCCCCAAACTTCAAAATTTCTATCTATCGCAGGACCTAAATATTCAACAATATCATCTATATAATTAAGTAAATATTCTTCATTCAAATAATTCTTTCTTAAATAATGATATCTATCAATAATTCTTTGAGTAAAATATTCATCTTTCATAAACATATAATACCAAGTATTCCATTGAAATTGTAAATCATCAATAGCAATAGGATCTAAATAAAAATTATTAGCACTATTAAAGTCCCATACAAATATTCCAAAATCTCCTTTTAAATCTTTATAAATATAAGTAGACATTGATCCAGCATCATAGTTTTGAGTAAATTCATTTATTATATAATAATCTACAAACGAATTTACATCAATATAATTACGATAACCATATCTAACACTATCATAATCATAAGAATATAAAGCTTTTTCAAATTTGCTTATATCTTCACTTATAAATTTATTTAATTCTTGATTAAGTTTATTTTTTCCAGGATAAATTACATCAAATTTCATAAGACGATTGTATGTATCTCCAGAAAAAGTATCAACATTCTCAAGCGGATTTAATGATCCTTTATCAAGTCTTACAATATAACTAGTAAAATCATCTCCATCATTATATTTAGAGATAGGCATTCTAGATTCGTTTGCTCTAGTAGGAGTTTCTACCATTAAATATACTCCTTGATAGACTCCATCTACATATAATTCACAAAATCTAGAGTCTGGTGCATAATCCATTATTTTTGATGAAATATGATACCATAAATAATTTCTAATTAAAGTTTTATCAAGAAAAGGTCCGTGTAAAGCCCACTCATCGTGTTTTTTCATTCCCATTACTTTTTCTTTATTTTCAGTACCATCTTCATGTACAAATTTAAGTAAATATCCTTTTTTATCAAAATACATTGATGAATTACCACGATATCTAATATTAGCTAAAGTATTTACTTTAGATTTATCTTCTAAATGATTTCCCCCACTTTTATTATCTATTATTTTTACATTTGTAGTAATTGTACTTCCATCTCTTTCTTCACCAGGAATTTCTTTATTCCCTGTATCAATAATAACAAGAGGAAGATGTGTACAAAATTCTTTATCATTACTATCACAATTATTTGTATCTTTATAAACAATATGCTGATCTATTCCTTTATTACTAGTAATTTTATTAATTGATCCTATAAAAGATGTTAAAAACACTATTAAAATAAGAAATAAAATTATTAATTTATTCTTCATTATTAACCACTTATTTCATCATTTTGAACAACAATATTTACATATTCAATATTTTTAATTTTATATAATTTATCTGTAATACTTTCTTCATTTAATAATTGTTTGTTATAAGTTTTCTTTGTTAATTCATATATATATTCAATACTAGATTCTGTAGTATTTTTAACTTTTAAATTTGCTTTATGATTAAAATATTCGAAAATAGTACCTTCAATCTTTTTATCTTCATTTCTAGGTCCTCTTACTATTAATAATATTCTATTATCATTTTTAACTCTTCCAAATATTAACATAATAATAAATACTATAGATGTTCCAATACTTGCTACAAAATAGTCTCCTACTCCACAACAAATACCTACTATTATTGTCCAAAATATATAAGCAGTATCTCTTGAATCTTTTATTGCAGTTCTAAAACGAACAATAGATAATGCACCGACCATACCTAAAGATAATGCTACATTATTACCGATAACAGTCATTACCATAGCTGTTAAAATTGTTAACATTACTAATGACACATTAAATTTTTTACTATAAATAGTTCCTGTATGTGATAAATAATATGATATATATATACATACTGCTATTACAGTGGCTACTAATAAATTTGTTATTATTTGATTAGTAGTTAATGAACCTGTTTGTTCTAATATTTCTAAAATTGTTTCTTTCATTTTTATTCACTCCTTAAAATACATAATTTAAACTTACTTGTCTTGCCAAACAATATTTACTTACAGATAATTCGCTTTTTTCACAATTGTCTAACAAGTTTTTTATATAACTTAATATAAATCCATTATATTTAACTTCTAATACGACATTTTCTTTTGTAAATACTGGATATAACAATAAATTTTCATCAAATATATTATAGTTAGATTCTGTTGCACAAATATTACTATCAAGAGTAATCCTAATATTATTTTCTTTCGCTATAAATGCTTTCCGATTATACTCTACTACTGTTTTAGGTTGATAACAATTTTCTTTAAGTAAAGAGTAGCATTCGTACGCAAAAGGGTTATCGTATTTAAGTAACACTTCATAGTTAAGGCTAATTAACTCCAACGAATCTTCTTTCGATAGTTTTAAAGATCTTTTCTTTTGATACATTCCCTCTTTTTGTTTAATTTCTAAATATGCAAAATTATCTGTAGGATTATACACTCGAAGTCTTATTTTTTTTCTTAATTCTATTCCCATGATTTTCTCAGCATAATCTTTATCATCTAATGTATCAAAATATAACGATCTTACTTTATAACCTTGTCCCTTGTTATGAGGATCTGGGATTAGTAATTTTTCCAAAGTACCAGTAATCATATAATAGTCAATATTATTTAACAAATACTTTTTTTCCTGTCTAAGCACTTGTCGCATACTTCACCACCTTATTAAATAAAAAAAATTCTGTAAGTACACAATATGATAACATTAAGTTACAGAATTGTCAAACGAATTTTCGCTTTAATATATAATTTTGTGAATTCTAAGCCAAAATGTTACATACTTTAATAGTTAATTCCAAGCGAAAATGTTACATATAGAAATATCTAAT
>CALVXP010000006.1 GCA_944371525.1 uncultured Bacilli bacterium
TGGGTAGAAGTTTTTTGATTATTTAAAGGGCTTTCTTGAAATTTATATGTGTTGCTGTATTGACACCAAGATTGCAAGAGTTTTGTACTACTTGTAAAAAAGTTTGATCACCATGTCCCCCTGCTTTCCAACATTTTATTCGAGCATTTTCTACTGTAACAGATCCACCATCATAAAAGTGATCATTTAATAAATCAACTACTCCTTCTTCTACAGCAGCCGATAATGTAACAATTTTAAATGTACTTCCTGGTTCGTAACTTGCCCATATTGCTAGATTTCTATTAATCTCTTCAATTGAATAATCTTGATAGTTATTGGAATCAAATCCTGGTTTAGATGCGATTCCTAATATTTCACCACTATTAGGATCCATCGCTATTGCCCAAGCTCCATCAGCATTATACTTTGTCATAGCATTATTAAGTTCTCTTTCAATAGAAGCTTGTATATCATAATTAATTGTTAAATATATATCCATTCCATCTTGTGGTTCAACATATACTTCACTTCTTTCTAATCTCTGCCCTTTGGCATCCGAAAAATATTGAATTGCTCCACTTGCTCCCGTTAAATATTCGTCATACTCAAGTTCTAATCCACTAAGTCCTTGATTATCAATACCAACATACCCTAGTGAATGGGATAACATATCATCATATGGATAATATCTTTTTGATTCTTTTACTAAATATACACCTTCATAACCTAAAGCATTTATTTTATCTGCAATATCATAAGATAATCTTCTTCCTTCAGGATGTACTCTTTCTATTGATGATTTTTTATAAATATGTTCATTTATTGCTTCTACATCTGCTCCTAATATATTTGCTAAGTCACTTGCTACTTTTTCTTTATCTTTTATTTGATTCGGAATTAAAACCAAACTAACTGTTGTTAAATTATCTGCAATTACTGTACCATCACTTGTAAATATTCTTCCCCTATCTGCTTCAATTGGTAAATTTCTACTCCATAGAGAACTAGCAAGATTACTTAATTTTTCATAATCTATTACTTGAATATAAAATACTTTACAAGTTATTAATATAAAGCAAAAAATAATTACTAAGAGTACTATTTTAATTCTTTTATGAATATTTTTAGAAAACATAGCATCACCTTAGTAAATATTATGTAATAATTTACAAAATAGAAAAAAGATATATTGTATTTTTTCATATATCCTTAATTTATCAATTATTATATTTTGTATACTGCTCACTATTAATTTTGTATACATATGATTCAACAGATTCGTCAACAAAAGTATATTCATTAAATTTTGTATCTTTTTCCCTAACAAATCCTAATTTTTCCATTATTCTCCATGAAGCAACATTTAAAATAGCAGCACTTGTAATTATCCCAGATATACCCACTTCATAAAACATATAATTAAGCATCGCTCTTGCAGCTTCACTTGCATACCCATTACCTTGATATTTTGGTTCTATATACCATCCAACATCTTTAATATCATTAGATAAATCGTTTCGATTATGAGCATTTATTTGACCAATACATTCTCCTGTTTCTTTTAAAAATACACTCCATTCATATCTATCTTTACTTAATGCTGTTGTAATTTTATTTTCATAAAATTGTTTTTGATTTTCCCAAGATAATAAATTATTTTTATATTTCTTATTGATAGACAAATAATATTTATTAACTTCTGGTATCATTAAAATATCATATAATTTCTTTTGTTCTTTCATTGTTGGTACTTTTAATATCAAATGCTTAGTCATTAATTCCTTTGTTCCTAAATCTTTCATTTTTTTCTACCTTTCATATCTTAGTTATTAATAAATCGAGATGTACCCCACCAGTTAGGCATTAATTCTTGCATAGTAACACTTTTATAATTGTCTTTATCAATCAAAATTTGAACATCTTTAGAATCCTTATCCAATTGCATTATTAATTCACGGCAGGCTCCACAAGGTGTTCCAACTTCACCATTAGACATAACACATACTATTTTTTCAATTTGTGAATCACCATTTGTTATCATATTAAAAATTGCATTTCTTTCAGCACAAATTCCAAGGGTACTAGCAGCATCTAAACAAACTCCTGTATATATATTTCCTTTCTTAGTTAAAATTGCAGCACCTACTTGCCCTCCTTCTATAAAAGGAGAAATAACTCTATAATTTTGAACTTCACAAGCTCTTTTATAAAGTTTATTCCATATCTCATTTTCACTCATAAAATCACCTTCATATCTAATCACTAATGTGACCTAAATTATATAACTTTATAATTAATTTTTGCACATTTAATCACAACCATTTCTAAGATTAATTACAAAATAATTATAGCATAAATATTTATTTATCTACAGTTTAAATACCAAATTTAGCATATATTTTTTTATTTGTTATTAAATTTTCTTTCTATTTCTTCTAAACTATTATTAGTTATTAAATTCTCATCATAAGTAATATAGATATTTACACCCTTTTTATTAGTATAGTCAAAATCAGTATAAGCGCTTGTAATTCCTTCTATTTCTAATAAATCTTCCATCATACCTTTCAAGCAATATTCGCAACATAAGTCTTTTATAACAATTTTTTTCTTGGATATCATACATGTAGAATGTTTATCAAATCCAATAATTGATGGTATTCTTAATAAATTTAAGCAATACAATATTTCATATTTTAATATTTTAAGAGAAATTATATTACTATTATATTCTATATAAATATCAAAATTATTCTTATCTATTTTAACTAAATTAACTCCTTTTAAAGATGTTAGATATTTATTTAAATCTTCATCATAAAGAACTGAACAATCTAATTTTAAAGTTAATTTTTGCATATACATCATCCCTTTATATATCATTTTTAGTCATATCAAGCATTCTTATATGATATCCATTTTTTTCATAAAATTTAATTGCATTTTTGTTATAAGCAAAGACTCCTAATAATATATCTTTACACCCAACATTTTTTAAATAATCTTCCATACTATGTAAAAGAATACTTCCTACACCACTTTTTCTATGATACTTTGATACTACAAGTTCTGTTATCCTTCCCCTTTTAGGGCATTTAAAATCATAAGTACATTCTTCAAGATTATTTATAAGTCCCACAGTAAGGCCTATTATTTTATCATTATCTTTATATAAATACATTTTACCTTCATATTTATTTATATCTTCTATAGTTTTATTAAAATATTTATCCCTATATTCCTTAGTTATAATGTTATATTTTTCTTTATCAATAGAAACAATATATTTTTGTAATTCTACTAATAAGTCTTTTACTTCTTCTTTATATTTTTCATTGTATTCTATTATCATTATTTATTATCCTTCCAAGTGTGTGCAAGTATATCTTTTAAAACTAACATCGCATCTAACTTATTATAATTATAATCTTCTTCTAACATAGTTAATAATCTACTTATCTCTTTTGCATACTTATCTACATCAACAACACTTTGATATGTTCCAAGTACTGGATACTTCTTACTCCATACCTTTGTCCAATTAATTTTATCTACATTCTTCTCATTAGTATTTTTAAGTACTTCTTTTATTTCTTTATACTCATCTTCATTAATTAATTCACTAATTTCTTTACCATATATTTTACTAAGTGCTTCTCCTTGTTTTAAATCTGGTATTGTCTCATCTAGTTCCCATTTAGAGATAGTTTGTCTTGCTACATTTAATTTTTCTGCAACTTCTTCTTGTGATAATCCAGCATTCTTTCTTGCTTCATATAATCTCTTACCAATACTCAAAATAATCATCTCCTTAAATATAATTATATATATTATAAAAATAAAAGCAATAACCTTTTTATTGAATTATTGCCCGTTTTTTTAACATTAAAATTCTTTATTTAAGTATATTTTCTTTGATATTTTATAAGAAATAAATAGCATTATAATCATTATAAGTGGTAAAATTATAAACCAATAATCGTTAAATGTTTTAATTACATTTCCAGGTATTTTAATTGTTAATGAATTTAAAAGTAATCCTAGTAATGAAGATATTAAAACAATTCCTATAAAGAGTCCAATTCTTCCTTTTTCTGCTCCAAACTTAAACAGTAATGGAAACATAATTGATTGTAATAAAATCATTGCAAATAATACACCACATATAATGGAATTTATTTTGGAAAAGTCTAAATTATTATTAAAACTTCCCATTACTATTCCTAATATATAAGTAATTATAATAGCGACAAATGTTAATATTAGACTAGCAGAATATTTTGCCTTAACAATATTTGCTCTTCCACTAGGAAATGTACAAGCATAAGCATCCCATTTGTTATAGTCATCATAACTAAAAGTACTCATAAATAACATTGTACTTAAAAATACAGGAACAAAATATAAAACTTCATTACCATCACTAGCCATAAAAGCAAAAACTATAACAAATAAAATTGCAACCTTTATATTACCTTTTATAATCAATAAATCTTTTTTTATTAATCCTAGCATTATTTTACCCCCTTAATCATTAAAACCATAAGTTCTTCTAAGGTTATTTTATCTACTATAAAATTTTTATATTTCTTCTTAATTTTACTTATATTATCTACCAATATTTCATAATTGTATTTATTTTTCTTATACACAATTATATCTTCTTTAGAAATAGTATTAAATGAATTAATATCACACTTTAATATTCCATAATTATCTAGTAAATCATCTCTATTCTTATCTAATAATATTTTTCCTTTATTAATGAAGATGATTTTATCGGCAATATGTTCTAAATCACTAGTAATATGAGTTGATAATAAAATGGTATGTTCTTCATCTTGAATAAAATCTAAAAATATATCTAATACTTCATTTCTAACTACTGGATCAAGTCCACTTGTTGGTTCGTCTAATATTAAAATTTTTGGATGATGTGATAAAGAAGTTGCTATTTCTAATTTTTTTCGCATACCCTTAGACATTGTCTTTATTTGTTTATTAATATTAAGTCCAAAGTCATTTAAATACTTTTTAAATAGTTCTTCATCCCATTTTTTATAAATATCTTTCATTACAATATTTATGTCTTTTGGAGTTAATATTTCTGGAAAAAACATATTATCAAGTACTACCCCAATATCTTCTTTAATAGTGTTTTCTTCTTTGTTAAAATCTTTATTAAATATTTTTATATTACCTTCATCTATTTTTAGAATATTTAATATAGATTTAATAAGAGTTGTTTTCCCAGCCCCATTTTCTCCGATTAAACCAACAATTACTCCACTAGGAATTTCTAAATCAATACTTCCTAATGTAAATTTATTATCATATTTTTTTACTAAATTTTTAATTTCTATTATATTTGTCATTAGTTATCACTCCCATAAAAAATTTCTATTAAATCAATTATCTCTTTTTTAGTTATATTAAATCTATTTGCAATATCAATTGCCTTTTGAATATGATCTTCAATATCTTTTTGGGCTTGTTCCCGAGCCAGTTCTGTATTTTTAGGGGCTACAAAGGTTCCTTTTCCCTGAATCGATACAATATATCCTTCACTTTCTAATTCATCATAAGCTTTTTTTATTGTCATAACACTTATTTTGATATCAGAAGCTAAAGAACGAATTGAAGGTAATGCTTCGTCTTCTTCTAGTTCACCGTTCATTATCTGATTAATGATAGCATTCTTTATTTGTTCATAAATTGGAACAGAACTACTATTACTAATTATTATTTTCATATTTCCTCCTTAGCTGTTATATATAGTATATAACAGTATATAACATTTGTCAATATAATAGAACGTATTAATATTAAAATTACCTAAAAAAACAAGTTGCAAACAAATGCTATAGCATGTTATAATAATTTTGAAAGGAATGATATTATGAAATGCCCTGTTTGTAAAGATACAACACTATTAATGAGTGAAAGAAATGGAATAGAAATTGATTATTGTCCTGAATGTCGAGGTATATGGCTTGATCGTGGAGAACTTGATAAACTTTTAGAAAAAGAAAATAATAATAAAAATTATCATACTGAAGAAATTCACAATGAAGAAAAATACCATAATGAAAGTAAAAACAAAACTTCAAAAAAGAAAAGAGAGTCTTTTATTGGAGAAATATTTGATATTTTTGGTGGCGATTAAAAATAATTTATATTAAAAATATATAATAAAAACTTTTAGAAATATAAAACCCTACACTTAAAGTGTAGGGTTTGTTTTTATTACTAAAAGCAAGCATATTAACAAAAAGTTGTTTAGTTATTTTAAATAATGTTTTGATTATTTTTCAAATTACCTGTAAAAGTATCTAGTTTTTTATAAAATCTGTATTTATTTATATTATTTTATCTTTGATCACTAATTGTAGCACTACTATTGCTTGCTTCTAATACGGTAAGTGGATCATATGGTGCTCCTGCTTGAGTTCCCACAAGTAATGCTATATCTACTGCATTTTCTGGTATTCCCCAAGAATTCCCTGAAAATAAGAAAGATGCTTGATCCACAACAAAACCACGAGTATTATAAGTAACATTATCCATAATTGTTCCCGTCGAATTAGGATTTAAATAAGCAGATTGTCGCAAAGTATGAAAAATATTATTTCTAACTAATAAATTAGTTATACTATTTTGTGTAACAAATCCTCTATTTACTACCCAAGTTGAAGAATCACCAGGCTGGTTAGGACCATAAATTTGGCAATTTAAAATTTGGTTATTATTTCCCCCTATTTGTATAAATTCAACGGGATAAGGATTATCACTAGTCATGGTAAATCCATTAATTGTAATATTATCACTATTACATAAAAAAGGTACCAACGAAGCTTGAAGTAAAATTAATGTTCCTGCTCTTCCTTTTAATATTAGTCCAGGTATATTTAAAGCAATTTGCTGCGTAATAGAATATGTGCCGCTAAGTACATTTATAATACCATTAGGTTGGGCTACTGCTAGTGCTTGCTCTATAGTTTGAAATGGTGCAAGTTGACTTCCATCTCCGCCTGGTCCTGCGTTAGACAGTACATATAAATTATATGGATTTGGTTCAACAGTTCCCGTTGCACCAATCCCTTGAGGCCCTGTTGGGCCTGTTGGACCAGTTACTCCAATACCTTGAGGGCCTGTTGGACCAGTTACACTAATACCTTGAGGCCCTGTCGGTCCCGTTGGGCCAGTAGGGCCTGTCACTCCATTAACATTTCTATTATCACAGCAACTAGCAAACTTTAAAAATTTTATATCATTTTTAATTTTATTTAAAGCATTTTGATAATTATCTCCCATTATATCATTCCTTCTCAATATAAATTTATGCAATGATAATAAAATTAAATAATATTTTTTATTTACAGTTTAGCATTTATCTATAATAATAAATATCTATTAGTAAAGACTAATAGATATTTAAATCTCAAATTCCCTATTTACAACTTCCACCATTATCAGTGAAATATTTTTCGATATTTTCAATACTATGTTCAATATTAGCCCAATCAGTTATATCTTTTAAATATACAGTCATATCCTTAGTACATTTTGGACAATCAAAATAATTATCACTTCCAATTGTAATTTCATATTCATTGTCTTCAATAGAACAATACATTGTAGAAGAAATTTTTTCTACTGATGGTTCATTAGGAATTACCATAAATAAAACTATAGCTACAATCATAAGTACAAAATATAAAATTATAAAAATCCCAAATGCTTTTAAAATTTTTATAATGATACCCGCTAACTTTTCTGTATTAGATACTCTTTTTTCAATTATTCCTTTTATATCATTATCTAAAAGCTCATCAATACTTACATTTAATGTTTTAGAAAGTAGTTTTAACTGCTCTGGATTAGGGGAAGTTTCTCCTAACTCCCAATTAGAAATAGTTTGTCTTGTTACATTAATTTTTTCTGCTAATTGTTCTTGTGAAAGATGGTTATCTTTTCTTAATTTTAAAATATTATCTCCTAATTTCATATTATCTTCTCCTTTCACAAACAATTATAAATAAAATAAATTAAATTATCTATCAAAACATTTAGGAACTTTGTCAAAGAGTTTTAACATCACTTTAATAAATGTTTAAATAAAGATAAATCTGACTAATTTATACCATTTTCTAATTACTAATAATACAATCCGATTTCCCTAATAATTCTCCCATTTCTTATTGTGTTATTTTTTCTAAGTTATACAATAAAATTTCCTGTTTTTTCTTAAATCATAAATTTTTTCCCTTTTTCCATAATGTAATAGCTTGTTTTTACAGAAAATATTTCAAGGCATAACCAATGCTTCCTTATTTGTATAATATTTTTATCATTCAAACTAACTAGTTATTCTTTTCTAATTTAATATTATCTTCTATTTAAAATCAGTATTAACCAATTTTAAATTCTACTGAAACATATTTATCATTAACATTTTTTATTAATCTATACTCGCCACTTTCGAGTTCTCCATAAAGTCCTTTCCAATCAATATTTGATTCAAAATTATTATTAGGTTTTAATATATATCCAATAGCATTAAATCCATAATTATCTATTATTGGAGTTAATGGTTTCCATTTACCATTCTCTTTTTTATCTATGCTATATTCTTCTCCCAATATTATTTCATCATTACTTAAATTTGTAATTATAAGAGTAAGACCACTATTTGTTAATGTTCCTTCTTTAATACTCATTGAACCATCATTTACTGTATTTAAATATTTTTCTAATTCTTCCATTTCATCATTATCAATTGGACAAGTAAATTTAGAAAATTTCAAATACCTATTTACTGATACTATATCTTCTTCTTTTACACAATAATATGTATCCATAAAAATCCCTTTATAAGCATAACTATCATCATCTTCTAATTCTACTTTAAAACTTAATATTGGATTACCTTTTAATAATAACGCTTGTAATGTATCAATTACAATTAAACCAATAACTCCCAAAATAACTATTAAAATTATTTTTAAACGTTTATTCATACATCCTCCAACCATTAATTTATATTAATACTTCCTATTCCACCTTCAATATTAATATTAGTGTTTCCATTACCATATACTTCATCATTAGATATTTCTTCATTATTTAGTTTAATAGATCCTAATCCTTTTTCCGCTCTTATTTTATAATTTTCTAAACCATTTATTAAGTTAATATTAACACTTCCTACTCCTGATTCTATTTCATTATTTCCTGTTAATATAGCATTTAAATTAAACTCTCCTACTCCTAAATTCAAATCTAAATTATTAAAACTACTAGATAAAATATCCATTTTACCTGTTCCGCCTTCAATATCTGCTTTTTCTATAACAACCAAATTTTCTATTAGAACTTTTCCTGCTCCTTGTTCTAAATGAAATTTATTTATTTGTAAATTATTTATATTAATTATTCCTCCAGATGATTCAATATCTACTTCTTGTAAAGTATTCATATTTTCTGGAATGTATATTACTACGCTACTATCAGTATTCCCTAATTTATAATTCCAAAAATTACTTTCTTCTTCTATTTTAATTATGCCATGGTTGTTTTTATATTTTACTTTTGAATTATTAGTTTCTACTTTAAATTCTTCTCCTCTTTTAATTTCTAAAGAAGTAAAACCTAACTCTATTTTTAATTTATTTACAGTAGTTTCTTCACTTCCTATTACTTCCATATATTCCATAATATTATTATCATTACTAGTAAGACCTAAGACACCGCTTAATGATCCAACTAACCATAATATTCCAAATACAATATTTATAACTAATAAAATGGCAAATGCTATTGCACAATATTTTATAACTTTTTGAACACTTGTCATTTTATATCAATACCTCCAAACATAATTGTAGTATTAATATAAATTGTCTTTTCATCTTTATCTTTTGAAACCTCTTTTCTCTTATTGGAAATGCCTCCAAAAATAGAATTTGATTTAATTTTTACTTTAACATTTTCTGGAACATAAATATCAATACCTCCAAAAATAGCAGAACAATTAATTACTTGATTTTCCTTAATTATTGCCTTTCTTAAATCACATTTTACTCCTCCAAATACAGAAGTTAAATTTGCTCCTTTAAATTCTTCATCATCAAAATATACATTTTGACTAGAAAAAGTTGCACAATATTCATTATCACTATTATTTTCTTTATTAATTTTATTTATTTCCTTATTTATTTTGTTGTTTAAACTATCTTTAAAAATAAATGATAATCCTACTATTACTAAGATTGTAGGAAATGATAACTTCCAAATAATATTAAAGTCTAATAAATCTAGACAACATAATAATAAAGCAATACCTATTACTAATCCAATTATATTTCCTGTTTTTTCTTTTTCATTAAATAAACCAATAAAACAAGGAACAATAATAAATAAAGTCCACCACCCATCAAAAAATATATTAATGCGAGTAATATCAAGGGCATTTAGTCCCCATATTAATCCAAAAATAACCAAAGCGATTCCCCAAAAAACATTTTTCATTGTATTCATAAACATCTTCTCCTTTATATTATTATAACATAAGGCAGACTATGTCCGCAACCTAACAAGAAAAAAACAAAAAAAGCAAACCTCCACTTGAAATAGTTTGCCAAATCAGTATAATAACTGTTACGTGATCTAAGTCACAATCTAATCAAACGGTCTATGCCGTAATGTAGTCTATGCTACCAATATCGGAACCTCAAGATAAACTTTTGTTCCATGTTTACAATATGCATAACTACTCAAGGAGGTTTGCAATAAATATAATAGAACAAAATAAAGAAAAAATCAATGGTATTTTAGAAACTTTTGATAGAATGATAATAAACGGATATTTACTAAACTTATGTAATTATAGACATTTTCTATATTACTTAATACAAAACAATATTCAATTAAAAGATTTTGATAAATTTGCTTTAGAACAAACAAATGAATTATGTAATCACATTGATAATTATATCAATGAAAATAACATTCAAACAATTTATCTTAATTCTGGTAAGATTGATAAAAATGAAATTGTTATGTGTGAATTAGATAAAAATCCTAATAAAATTGGTTTAATATCTGTGTTATCAGCAGTTGAAATATGTAATACTATGACCGTTAAACCAAATCATGAATCTCAAAAATTAGAAGTTACATCTAGACCTACTAAATGTAAACATTATTATTTTTATTATAATGATGAAGAATTTGGATTAATGTATTTAAAAATACAAACTTGGTTTCCTTATAATGTTCAAATATACATTAATGGTAGAGAATATTTATCTAAGTTACTTGATAAAAATAATATAAAATATGAGATGTATAATAATTCATTTTCATATATTGAAGATTTTTCAAAAGCTCAAGAACTTGCAGATGATATTCTTAACAAGAAGATTTCTGATTCCTTTGATGGATTAATTAAACAAATAAATATACACTTACCTAAAATAGAAAAAATATTTAGTCATTCTTACTATTGGTGTATTGATCAATGCGAGTTTGCAACCGACATTAATTTTAAGAATCGTGATGACTTAAGTTTATTTTATAAGACACTGGTTGAAACTGCATATTTCACTTTTAGTTCTGAAGATATTTATTCTTTCTTTGGTAGAAATGTATCTAGAATTCATAAATTTTCTAAAGGAGAAATTGTTTCTGATTTAAGAAACAGGTATCAAGGTTACCGAATAAAGTTTAAGATTAATAATATCAAATAAAAATGTATGATAAAGGAAACAATTTAAGAATTGAAGTTACTATTAATAACCCAAAAGATTTTAAAGTCCTTAAAGAAAAAGAAAAAATTATAGAACATAAAACATTAGAAAAAGAAAAAGTTTGGGTACCTATGGGTAAGAGTATATCTAACTTATATAGATATGTTGAAATAAGTAAATCTATTACTAAGAGGTATATTGAAGCATTACCTCTAGTAAATATTGATGAAGTTCAAATTTCCGATATAGAAAAACTTTCTTCTTCAATAACTATTAATAATAGAAAATATACTGGTTTTAACATACTAGAAAAAGATACTTTAAAACTTTTTTCTATTATTTCTAAGGGAGAATATTTAATTAACGGATTTTCTAATAAATCAATTAGAAATCAATATTTTGAAGTGGATATAACTTCTAAAGAAATAAATAAGCTTACTAGACTATTATCAAAATTAAAAGCTCATGGAATAATCAAAAAAGTAGCTAGAAAAAATAAATATTATCTAACTACCAAAGGTCGTAAAATAACAAATAGTATATTGATCTATACTAGAAAAACATTGTTAAACTAATCATCAGCAACTATACTGATTTGGGGTAAGGGGCATTATACCCTTTTTTTTATATAATTATTTAAAAACTTGTTTTTTATTTATGTATTTAGAATGCAATAGCATATATAATAAATATTTTATTTCACTGAAAAGATTTTTTTTAACAAAAAAATATGCAATCTATTTATTAGATAATATATTTAACTTTAACAATATTAATTACTTTCTTCTTCTATTTCCACTATTTCTTCTTCATTATTAATTGTACTTACATACTTAACTTTAAAAAATTTATCATAATATATTACTCTATTTTTCCACACAATAATTATATTTATTAAATAAAATAACATAACAATAAATATAGATATTAAAAACAAATATACCTCTTCTATACCATTTAATTTTAAATAATTAGATAGATTAGTAATCATAAACATAAATAAATATGGAATACCAAAATAATACAAATATATAAACACTGCTCTTAATATTAATCTTAATAGCCTAATATTAGGAAATTCTAACTTAACATTTAAGAAAGCTCCTCCTAATGTTTTACCTTTATAGATAAATGGTATTAAAATGTAATAAAGAATAAAAGCAATATACATAGATTTATTAGTAAAAATATTTATTATAATTACAAAGATTAAATATATAAATAAATCTAAGAAAAACAAAGTAATTCTTCTAAGTCCTGATACTTTAGTACCATCTATTATAGCTTCTTTATCAATTTCTTCTCTTGTCGGTAAAAAGTTATCTAAAAATCCCATTAATAAATATCCTAGAACTCCTCCAAGAGTATTTTGAATTAAATCATCAATATCAAATAAACGATATGGATAAGGATATATAAAATATAAACCTGTAAGTTGAGTAATTTCAAAAAATAAACTTAATAGAAAACTATATAATAGTACTTTTTTCAAACTACACTTAAAATAATATCTCAAATACATTCCAAATGGTATTGTCATTAAAATATTAAATGCTACAACATAAAAGCAAGGTTCTGTTAAGGCTTTTAAATATGTACTCGGGTCATTCCATACAATAGATGATTCTCTTATAAAATCATTAACAAAAGAAAAAGGAATTAGTTTTATAGTATCACCGACTGGTGCAGTAACACTATTAATATCAGGAAGAGGAAGTATTACTAAAAAATAAATAGTAATTAAATAAAGAATAAAAGAATAAATTATTAATACTCTTAATTTATGAATTGAACCATATTTATGATATTGATACAAAATAAAAGGAAGAGTAAAAATAAAGGCAATAAAAGGGAAAATAAATATTGCAGTTTTAATAGACTCTATATATCCCATTTTTTATAATTTTATTAATTTACTTTCAAAATCTTTAACATAATATTTACTTCCCTTTTGAATAATAGTATGTCCTTCTTCCTCTAGTAATCTTTTTTGTAATTCTATACCTTCTGGATATTTATTATTTAATTCACCATTTGTTTTTAAAGTTCTCCAGTATGGAGTTATATCTTCTTTTCTTTGATAACTAGCCCAAGCTACTATATTTATAAAAATTCCTGCAGTTAAAGGACAAGTAAAATCAGCATTATTTTCTTTAGCTAAATATTCTCTTATTTGCCTTACTGTAATAAGGTTCCCTTTAGGTACTTTTCTCATTAATTTATCATAATATAAAGGAGGTGCAAAAAACATTCTTGTTCCACCATATTTCTTTATTGTTTTTTCATCATTGATTATTTTTATTTTTGGCATATCTTTATTGTCATTTAACATTTTATTAAAATCTTTTTTATTATAATTAACCATATAGTAAAACTCCTTTCAAATTAATTAAATTATATCATATTTGAATTAAAAAGAATCTACTCTTACAATAGATTCTATATATTTATATTCTAATTTTAAATGTTTTTGGTGCTAATTTATATACTAATATTAAAGATATTAATGAATATAAAATGCTAAATATTATTGTTGCTATTCCAAATACAAAAGTAGTCATTCTAATATTTATCATATAATAACATATAAAATATGTAATTGCCTGTACAACAGGATATGTACTACTTTTTACTTCTGTATTTATATTGTATGGTTGTAATAAATAATACATAACTAAATAATGAACAGAAAAGAATATTGACATAGCATTAATGGATACAAATAATATTAAATAATTTAACATATTATTAGTACCTCCTGTTATATATAATAATATCATAAGTCCTAATTCAATCGCTACAGAAGGTAGTAAATTAAGTGTTATTAAAGTTTTTAATCTCTCTTTAAATACTCCTAAAATTATCTTAGGTGTTCTATAAATTCGATATGTTAACATACTATGATCACAATTCATAAACATTGCTTGAGTTATAGTAGTTCCCCTATTTAATATATACATTATAAATACAAAGTATGGTAAATATGTAAGAGGAATACTATTTAAACCTTCCTTCATACTAGGATTTATAAAAACTACAATGAAAAGTATTATAAATATTAAAATTATTACCATTGTTTGTTTCTTTACAGACTTTGTAAGTAATTTACTATGTCTTTTTACAAATAATTCATGAAAATATGCAAAACCACTTTTATCACTAGTAATTTCTCCATCATATTCAATATTTTTAGCAATATTTGCTCTTATATTTTGGGTACTATTTGCATTTTGTACTGCATATACATTTTCATTTGTTAAAAGCACTTTATATATCTTTTTATAATCTTTAAAGGCTATTATTTCCTTTAATGCTATAATTCCCAATATAATGCTTATTAAAAATAATACAATATAAATAATTTGATTAATTACAATTCCCAAATAAGGAAGTCCAAAACCTAAAATTGCAAGTGCAGCAAGAAGTATCCAAACTTTCTTTGTTGGCAAATTTTCATTTTTAACAACTTTATTCTTTTTAAAATCTGGAATAGAAAAAATACCTATTACAATAATTTTTATCATAGCAACAAATAATGGCATTGATATACATATTAATAATGGAACTTTTAATAGTAAACCAAAAATAATAGTAAACGGCATTAATCCAATTATAAGTTTTAACATAGAATAAAAATAATTTGTTAATGCAAAAGTATTTGCGTTCATATTCATTAAGATAATAGCATAATATTTATCTTTCGTTGGATTTAACAAATAAGTATTTAATATGCCTCCAATTAAAGTAGAAAACACAAAAATATGTAAAAATGTATTTACTTGATTAGTATTATAGGCAAAAGTCATAGAACCAAGTACTAACCAAACATAAAGACCTTTCCATAAAAAAGTACTTACTATTTCCCATAAAATACTAATTATATTACCAAATATTTTTAATGCTTTATTCTTATATAAACTATTAGGAAGTATCTTATTAATAATAGGAAAACCTTTTATTGAATATATAATACTATTAACACGATATGTATTTTTTAATTTAAAGGATGTAATAAAAGTTTGTATCATTTTATTCCTCCTTTAATGCCTCAATAATTTTATCTTTAAATTTAGTGTTATCCAAATCATTTTTATCTATTTTTTCTAAAATACCTTTATTTAAAATAACTATTTCATCACACAAATCTAAAGCGAGTTCCATAATATGTGTAGAAAATATTATAATATGATCTTTTTTAATACTTTTTAGCATTTGTTTCATTTCTTCTTGTACTACAATATCCAAAGATGTAAGTGGCTCATCAAATAACAAAATACTAGGATTAGCAATAATATTTACTAACATTTGCATTTTATTTTTCATACCATGTGAATAATCTTTTAATAATTTATCACGATCTTCCTTTTCTATTTTCATAAAATCAAAATATTCATCTATTGTTTTTTCATCTTTTATTCTATCTTTATTTATTTCAATAAAGAACTTTAAAAATTCTCTTCCTGTTAAAAATTCTGGTACATTAGGAGTTGATAATACATATCCAATATCTTCCGCTTCTATTTTTCTTACTTCTTTATCTTTTAAAAAGAATTCTCCATCATCAATGGGTAAATCTTCATTTAAACAGTTAAATAAAGTTGTTTTACCTGCTCCATTTCTACCTAATAATCCATAGATTTTTCCTTTTTCAAATTCAAAATTTATATTTTTTAATACTTCTTTTTTATCAAAGTTCTTTTTCAAATTTTTTATAATTAATTTCATATAAACCACCTTATTTTATAATTGCTTTTGCCCAAGCACTAACATTATCTAAATCTTCTTTGTCAGGGTGCATCAAAGCTTTATCAAAATTATCTAAACTAACTTGTAAATTCTTATCTTCAGGATTTTGTTTAATTAAATCTATATATTTATCACGAACTGTCATTGGCATTTTTCCTTGACAGTAGAAGTATCCTAATAAATGATTTGAACTATCTATATTTGTTTTTGCCCTTTTATATAATTTATCAAAATATTCCTGACTTCCTCCAAAACCTGCTGTTCCAAAAATTGCTATCTTCTTATTTTTTAAATTTTTTAAAACATCTGCTATTTCTTTTACAATATCCCCCTTAAAAGTCCAAGATCCAAAAAAATATATATCAGCATCTATTTTTATATTAGGATCTCCAAAATATATTATTTCTTCATTCATTAAAGTATTTTTTATTTGCTCTGCTATTTTTTTAGTATTTCCAGTAACACTTTTATACATTATCGCTATTTTCATATTAACTCCTTATCTATTAAAAATTGAAATAAACATTAATTTTTTATAAAATTCATCCCAAAATCATTATAATAAAAAAAATATATTGCCTGTCAAACAATATATCTTTTTGTGGTAATAAACTATAAAATCATACTGACAGATACAATATATAGTCTATAGCCAAATCCCACATGTGTACACATACTTAATTTTTTTGGCAAGCGTAGGAATTTCACATCAACAATACATATTTTATAATCACTACAATATTTTCTATATTGTAGCCAAACTCTTCGTCAATATTGTAAAATGCAAACACTATAACTTATCCTACTCATTAAGTAATTATAGTATATCACATTTTTTCATTAAAATCAATATATTTTATTATTTTTTAAAATGATTTTCTTTAAATTCATCAATATTTTGATTTAGTGTTTGTATTAACATGGATAACTCTACAAAATCATCTATTGTATCAAAAGGATTAATACTTTGTAATGTTGAAATAATTTCATTTACAACAATTTCTGGGAAATTCTCATGTTTATATTTCAATAATCTTTCTAACGCTATACAAATTTTTAATCTCTTACTAAATAAGTTATCACTTTTATTATTTTCAAAATCTTGCAATTCCTCTTGTGTCATTAACGATATTCTTGCAAAATCTTTTTGACTAATTTTTAATAATTTCCTTAACTTTAAAAATTCTGTTCCATATTTAATATTTTCATTTTTTTCATTTTTTTCCATTTTTTTCACTCACTTTCTAATTCGAAAATAGAATCTCTAAGTTCCATTGCTTTTTCAAAATCTAAATTTTTTGCAGCTTCTTTCATTTCAATTGTTAATCTTTCTATTAACTTATTTTTTTCGTTTTTAGACATTCTATCTTCGTTCTTTTCTTTTACTTCTAATTCATTACTTACTACATCTCTTATCTCTTTTTGTATAGTTTTAGGAACAATATTATGAATTCTATTGTATTCTTCTTGTATTTTTCTTCTACGTTCTGTTTCGCTTATTGCAACATTCATAGAATCACTTATAACATCAGCAAACATTATTACATGTCCTCGAGAATTTCTAGCACATCTTCCTATCGTCTGTATTAAACTTCTAGAGCTTCTTAAAAATCCCTGTTTATCAGCATCCATTATTGCTATCAAACTAACTTCTGGAATATCTATACCTTCCCTCAACAAATTAATACCTACTACTACATCATACTTTCCTAATCTTAAATCTCTAATTATTTGCAATCTTTGTAATGTTTTTATTTCATTGTGAAGATATGCAACCTTAATATCAATACTTTTTAAATAATTAGACAATTCTTCAGCCATTCTAATAGTCAAAGTAGTAATTAAAACTCTTTCATTATTTGCTATTCTTTTGTTTATTTCTTCGACTAAAACATCTATTTGATTCTTAGTAGGTTTTACTTCAATTGTTGGATCTAATAAACCTGTTGGTCTTATTATTTGTTCTACGACTTTACCTTTTACCTTTTCAAGTTCATAATCTCCTGGTGTTGCAGACACATATATCACTTGATTAATTTTATGCTCAAATTCTTCAAATTTAAGCGGTCTATTATCAAGTGCACTAGGAAGTCTAAATCCATAATCGACCAAATTTTGTTTCCTTGCTCTATCTCCATTAAACATTCCTCTTACTTGTGGTAAAGTTACATGTGATTCATCAATTATTAACAAATAATCTTTACGAAAGAAATCAATCAAGGTTGTTGGAGTTTCTCCTTCTTTCTTTAAAGCTATATGACGTGAATAATTTTCTATTCCTCTGCAAAAACCAGTTTCTAATAACATTTCCATATCATAATTAGTTCTTTCTCTAAGCCTTTGTTCTTCAATCAATTTGTTGTGTTCTTTAAAATATTGTAACCTATCATCTAACTCCTCTTTAATATTTTTAACAGCAATCTTCAACTTATCATCACTTGTTACAAAATGCGAAGCTGGAAATATAGATATGCTTTTCTTGTCTTTAATAATTTTACCTGTTATGGTATCAAATTCACTTATTCTATCTATTTCATCACCAAAGAACTCAATTAATATCCCATTTTTTCTTTCATATGCTGGTATTATCTCAATAGAATCACCTTTTACTCTAAATGTTCCTCTTCGTAAATCCATATCATTTCTTTCATAAAGCATATCAACCAATTTTCTAAGTACATTGTCTCTTTCTATATTATCACCAATATTTAAAGTTAACATTTTTTTCCTATACTCATCAACTTCACCAATTCCATATATACATGAAACTGATGCTACTACTATTACATCATCTCTTGATAACAAAGCCGATGTAGCAGAATGCCTTAATTCATCTATTTCATCATTAATTGATGAATCCTTTTCTATGTATGTATCGGTCGATGGAACATAAGCTTCCGGTTGATAATAATCATAGTAACTAACAAAATATTCTACTCTGTTTTCTGGAAATAACTCTTTCAATTCAGAATAAAGCTGACCTGCTAATGTTTTGTTATGAGCCAAAACTAATGTAGGTTTATTAACCTTATTAATAACATTCGCTATCGTAAAGGTTTTTCCTGTTCCTGTTGCTCCTAATAAAACCTGCTCTTTAACTCCATTTTCTATACCTTTTACTAATTCATAAATTGCTTGTGGCTGATCACCACTAGGTTCAAACTTAGAATATAATTTAAACATTTCTGTCCTCCATACAAAAACAATACACACCTCCATATAATTTTAACACTTATACTAAAAAAAAACAAGAAAAGATATACTTTATATATAAAAATAATAATTAATTAAAGTAAATACTTATCAATTATCTTATTATTACTATTGAAACAGAACAAAATTCAACAATTACCACAAGAATATAGAATATTTTTAATTGATATGATATAATTAAAGCCAAGGAGGAGAATAATATGGAAAAATATACAATAACTAACATCCCACTAAATAAAGTTTTTAAATTTTCAGAAAATAGATATGTATGGAAAACAACAAGAAACAGTACACTAAAAGGGAACTATGATGGTAAAGAATATATTTCTACAGAAATTTTTACTAAGGATAAATTAGGAAAAATTTCCTGTATATGGGATGGACAATTAGTTACTAATCCTTCCTTATATAAAAAAGATGGATTAGATAACAATAATTGCTTTAGGATATTTAGTTATGATATGGATTGTGGCGCTAATTTTGAGCAAAACATTGAGTTAGTAGAAGCCCCAATAGAAATTCAAAAAGAAATTTTAGCATTAGAAAATGCTTCAGCAAAAAAAAGATAAAATTTAAAGGCTTGTAAAATTGCTATATATGCATTTTATAAGTCTTTATTTTTATTTATCCAATTTAAAATAAATTCCACAATATAATCTATTTCTTCCTTAGTTAATTCTTTTCCTTCCTTTATATGATGCCATTTATATAAACATTTTCTACAACAAGTTGCGGTAGCATGTTGTGCAATAAATACAGGATGCCCTCTCATTGGAGTTTGTCTTCCATCATTTATTATATTTTTGGGAGCCAATCTTTTAATAATAAAAGTATATGCATGTTCCCTTATCACTTCCATACCTTTTTTATTAATGTAATCAATATCTTTTTGACTCAATTTAAAACTATTTCTAAATTTTGAATTCGATAATTGTTTAAATTTTTTATTTATTTCTAAATTCATAATATAAACACCTTAGCTATATATTTTTATTTTATTTTTTTTATTATTTGCAAGTAAGTATTCAATATATTTTTTTTCTTCTTCATATTCTGATTCTCTATATAACTTCATTAATTCTATATTATTCCTTTTTAAAACTTTTCCATCATCTGTTACATAAAATTCAATACTTAACTGAGGATAATCCTTCACCCATTCTGGATGCACATAAATAACTTGTTCAAAATATTCATCAAAATCAATATTATAACCATTTACAAAAATACAGTTTTTAGTATTTCTGTCAGTGACTTCATATAATTTTCTATTTAATTCCATTTGTATCTTAATATATTCTTTTTCTTTTTGAAAAAAACCAATTCCTATATTATTAAATATACCAATAATATCCATATATGAATATATAGTAGCCAGTATTTCCGAAGTAGAATTACAATAATTATTAGGATAATAATCACAATAATATTCTTCATGATTTTCTTCTTCTACTACATTTAAAACTAATTTTTCTTTTAATATTTTTATAATATTAGAATCTAATAAACATACATAAATAAGATAATTTTGATAAAACTTTGATAATTCATGTAATATAACAAAAAATGCTAATTTATCTTTATTATATATTCTTTTTACTAAGTCTTCACTTAAGCCTATTTCTATAAAAGATTTGGTATATGCTAAACAATCTTTTTTCAAATTATTAGAAATAACACAATTAACTTTATATCTATGCTCTACCATATCTTCCATTTCATTTAAGACTAATCTCTTTAATTTTTCTATAAAAGTTTTATAATCCATATTTTTAGTATATAATTCTTTTAGTGCATCTTCCATAACGATCCTCCGTATAATTATCTTTTCTTAGATTTTTTATTTAAAATTTGTGTAACTAACAACTCAGCCTGTTCGTTTAAATCCGGATTAACTAATCCTATTGCTTTAGCTAACATACAACGATATATAGAAAGAGAATCAATATTCATCTCTATCATATAATCTCTTAATTTTTCAAGTTCAAAATAACCTTCAATAGAAATTTGCATTTCAGTTAATCCATTTTTTAATGTTCTAAATGTCATCTGTCTTTTCCCATGCTCTACTGCACTTATATATGCTTTAGTACACAAAAAATATTCAGCAAATTCTTCTTGATTAAGATCTTTAACAGTTCTAATCAATCTAAGTGCATTTAAATTATGAACTTCACTTTGCATACTATCTCCCCCTTACTTCCATATATAATACCATAATATCGATTATATTTCAAACAAAAGAACTCATTACACTTTAATATGTAATGAGCTATATATTTATTATTTTACTTTTTTCAATACTTCTACCATTTTGTCTTGATTTGGTTTAGATAATTCTATAAGTGGTAATCTTGGTACACCATAATCATATCCCATAACATTTAATGCATACTTAACTGGAATAGGATTAACTTCACAGAATAACATATCAATTAATTCTATAACTTCTAATTGCATTTTAGTAGCTTCTTTAAGATTCCCATTTAAGTATTTATAAACCATATCATGCGTATACTTTGGCATAATGTTAGAAAGTACAGATATTACTCCTTTGCCCCCTAATGAAAGTATAGGGATAATTTGATCGTCATTTCCTGAATATATATCTAAATTATCACCACATAAACTTGCTATTTTAGCCACTTGGGAAATATTTCCACTTGCTTCTTTTATAGCAACAATATTATCTATTTTAGATAATTCTAAACATGTTTCAGGAAGAATATTAACCCCTGTTCTACTAGGAACACTATATATTATAATTGGTATATTAACACTTTCCGCAATAGCTTTATAATGTGCTACTAACCCAGCTTGAGTAGTTTTGTTATAATATGGAGTTACTACTAACAAAGCATCAGCTCCTGCTTCTTCAGCAAATTTAGACATCTCAATAGCTTTCTTAGTATTATTACAACCTGTTCCAATAATTACTTTAGTTCTTTTATTTATTTTATTAATAGAATACTTAATCAATTCTTTCTTTTCTTCTTCTGACATAGTTGCAGATTCACCAGTTGTGCCACATACGATTATTGCATCTACACTATTTTCTATTTGATTTTCAATTAAATTCCCAAATGTTTCATAATTAATTCCATCTTCTGTAAATGGAGTAGCTATTGCTGTTCCACATCCTGTAAATATTGTCTTTTTCATTTTATCAGCCTCTTTTTATAATGTCCCCTTTAATAATTCTTCTTTTGTTTTAGTAGTTAAATAACTAACAGGAATATCTAATACAGTAACAGCACCATTTTTTCCTTCTTTACTTAACTTATAAACTGCTCTTGCGTATGCTACTAAAACACTTGATGTAAATTCTGGATTAGAATCTAAATTTAGTGAAAACTCTGCTATTTGCTTATTATTATTACTTGTTTTACCACTTCTTAAAACGAATCCTCCATGAGGCATACCAACATGATCTTTATCAAATTCTTCTTCACTTATAAAATGAACAGTTGTATTATATGGTTCAAAATAGTTAGGCATTTCTTTTATTTCTTTTTCTACCTCTTTTTCATCTGCATTCTCATCTAATACGACAAAGCATTCACGCCACATAACTTCTCTAACTGAAGAAAATTGTGGTTCTTCACCATTTCTTACCTTTCTTACAGATTCTTCATACGGAACAGTATATTGCACTGCCTTCTTAACTCCTTTTATCCTTCTTACAGCATCAGAATGTCCTTGGCTAAGTCCTCTTCCATAAAATACATAATTAGTTCCTATTGGTAATACCGCTTCAAATAAAGCTCTATTTAATGAAAATAAACCTGGATCCCAACCACATGATATTAATGCTAATTTATTGTTTTCTTTTGCCACTTTATCAACATTATTAAAATGAAGTGGTATATTAGCGTGATTATCAAAACTATCAACTACATTAAACATACTAGCCATTTCTGGAGTTTGAACCGGTAAATCAGTCGCAGAACCTCCACATAATATCATTACATCTATTTTATCTTTCATGTTACTTACTTCATCAGTTCCATAAACATTAGTTTCTTTATTTATAGTTTTTATAGTTTTAGGGTCTCTTCTAGTAAAAACACCAACAAGTTCCATATCAGGATTATTCTTAATTGCAGTTTCTACTCCTTTTCCTAAATTACCATATCCATAAATTCCTATTCTTATTTTTTCCATTTTTTACATCTCCCTTTTATATAATATCTTATTATTTTATAATATCATCCATACCATTTATATGTATTAACTTTTAATCATTAATTACCATATATTATTAAAAAAATAATTATTTTCTTTTTCATATCCTAGTACAGTTTTTGGACCATGTCCTGGATATATCACTATATTATCTTCATATTTTCTAATTTTGTCAATAGACTTTTTCATCTCTTGGATACTGCTATTACCAAAATCACATCGTCCTATACTATCCTTAAATAAGAAATCTCCACAGAACATCACATTATCTTTATAAAAATAAAAAGTAATTGAATCATCTGTATGTCCTTTAGTATAAATAACTTTAAATTTAAAACTATTTATCTTATATTCTTCTTCTTTTAAATTATTAAAGTCATAAACTTTTGCATTATAATTATTTATTAATTCATTTAATGCACCAACATGATCAAAATGTCTATGAGTAATTAATATTCCAACTAAATTTTTATTTTTTATTTTATTATTTATTTTTTCATATTCATCTCCGGGATCTATTAATAGTACATCATTATCTATCGATAACATATAACAATTAGTTTGTAATTCCCCTACTTTTATAATTTCTATTCTCATTAAGTTCTCTCCTTAATAATATTTTATCACAAATTTAAAAATATTCAAAAAAAATACACACATATTAATATGTGTGTATTAAGTATATATTAATAAATTCATATATAAATATTATTTATAATTTGAATCAAGAAATCCATACTTCTTTTTATCTTGTTTAAAGAAACATCTTTGATATTTTTTTAAATTTGCAACTTCAGATATCGCTTTTTTTATATTATCATCATCTAGACTAACATTATCTATATTAGTATCAACATATATTTCCGAATTACAGCTAAATCCTAGTCCAAAATATCTTTTGTAACTTACGACTCTCACGCCATCACTATCTGTATGCCTATGCTTTTCTATAACAATACTTTCATCACTACTATTTAAAAATGAATATTCTACTTTTTCTATGACATTTCCGTCCAAAATAATCATCAATACTTTTAATGATAAATTAAACATTGATATTAGCATAATAATTAAAATAATTGATTGAATTATTTTAAAAATTAAATTATTTTCAAAAATCAACTTAATATTATAAATAAATATAATTATATAAAATACTATAATTAAAACATTAATAAACTTTAATTCATTAAAAATATTAACATTTATTAACAAATAAATATATATACTCATTATTATTGAAATTACAATTGTCAATATTGTATTTAGTTTATTTTTCACATTAGTTCCTCCTATTTTTTAAAGTCATCATAAGATTTAATACCATACATATTATTATAAACCTAATATAACAAAAATACTTTTATCATCATTAAATTAACTAATTATAAAGACTATTACATAAAAAGTATAACATATTATTATTTTTTTTCAAATATTAGTTAAATTCAATTACATAAAAAACTTATTTTTGAATTTATATATCAAATATATTACATCAAATTTAAAATTATCTAATTAATTTTTCTGGAATATCTTCTTCTTGTATTTCAATTATTTCTTGTAAATCTAAATCTATTTTACCGTGATATTCATTTGCATTATGTGAATATTCAATATATATATATCCATCATCTATACCTAAAATCCTATCAAATCTTCCAGTGAATGGTTTTAATAAATCATATAAATTTGTATTAGATGCAATAGTGCCATCATCTAAATTATATGAAGTAAACTCCCCATTATATGGGATAAGTATATAAATTTTATCATCACTCCAACAAACCAATCTTCCTTCTATTGAACTAGATGTGGGTATAGAAAATATTTTTCTATATGTACTGTATTCAGTATTTTTAAAAACAGCATATTGGGTTGTCATCGCAAGTTCTTTTTCAACCGCTAAAGCATATTCATTATGAATAGATACTAGTTTTAAATCTTCATAAAGTCTTTCATCTACCTCAGCATCATCTTTTAAAATAATAAAGAAAAATATACCAATTAAACTAATTGCAATTAATATAGCAACAAATATTATTAAAGTTAAAATCATACTTTTCTTCATAATATAACATCTCCTTTATAAATCTATTTTATCATTTTCCCATAATTTCATTATATATAACTGATAACTTTACTTTCTTCATTATAAATACCAAATTCAAAATTTTCTTAATCTTTACAATATTTTAACAACTTCCTTACTTTCAAACTATTTGTCTAATTCCCAATTTAATCCATTATCATTACTAGTAAATATTAATTCTTTATCTTCATATTTTCCTATATCTGAATTAAATTGATATGCAGAACACTTTATTTTTAATGTATTATTTTCAAAGTAAGGAAGATCTACTACATCTAAATAAGTAACATTATCATTCTCATATTTAAAGTTAGAAGATTGAAAAGTTTTTCCACTATCATTAGTTACATATATACTAATAACATTTTGTTTTAAAAAGATTTTACCAGTAGATATTGCAAAGCCTAAATTCTCATTTAAAAACACAAATTTTGCTTCGTTACTTACTTTAATGAGCTCATCTGATATTACATAAAAATTTTCCCCATTATCTTTACTTCTTAAAACATGAACTAAAATATTTTGTCCCAGTCCACTATCAACTTTTCCAACTCTTAATATTGTTTCATTAAATTTTTTTTCATATAATACTTCTTCCTGTTCTGGTAATATATAATTATCATTTTCATTATATTTATTTTCATTATTAATATCTTTTTCGTAAATATCTATATCTATTATATTACCATTATCATCTCTAATAAATCTTTCTTCTTTTTTAGAGATGATTTTTTCATTACTATCATAATAGGTATATTCAACATTACTAACATTATTAAAATTAACAAAAGGATCAAATCCACCTTCTCCAAAATAACCATGTACTCTTACTTTTGTTCCCATTAGTAATGGTCCATAATAATCATAATAATCAACATCAACATAAAGAAACGAATTGACAACTGCTACATACTTTTTTCCATCTAAAATTACAGTATGTTCAGGACGATAACAGAAAAATGATACAAAACTTATAAATGGCATAACAATAATAATAAATATTATCATACACACGACATATAAAAGTGAAAATATTATAATAGTTTTCTTATTTTCAGATGCTTTATATAATAATTGAATAATCCCAATAACAAATCCTAATATCGATATTATAATTATAAAAATAATAAACCATAATCTAAATCTTATATTAAATATGTAAAAAAGAATATTAAGAAGTATATTGAATATAATAAAAATCAAATCTGTCAAAAATATATTATTTTTTATTTTATTAAAAATCTTTTTCATAATTTATACCTCACTTCAAAATAATACCTTTCTCATAGTTTTCAAGATAATTATCTTTAAGTATTAATTTTTGTTCTTTTATAACAAAATTAGAAATATTTGGAATTTCTATACTATCTTCATGTTCTAATATTTCTGTTCGATAATAAATTAATTCATCATCTTTTATTTCAAAGGTTCCTTTTGATTTTTCAATAACTTTACTTGTTTCTTCATCAAGATAATAAATTTCTAATGAAGCCTCCCAATTGTTTTTATTATCTTTAATCTTTAAGCTAGGATCAAAATAAATTATTAAATTAGATTTTTCTGCATATAATGTTCGAATAGTATTTAATGCTCCTAATTTTTCTGCATACTCTTCTACTTCTAAAAAATCACAATAATTTCCATTTCTAACATGATAAGAAATAGTGTTGTATAATAAATTACCTTCAACTGAATAATCAACAATAGTAATATTAGCAATAGAATCATAAAAATATGTAGTATCATTACAAGAAATGTGTTCTAAAGTATTTAAATAACTTTTTATTTCACTTTTTAAAATACTTTTTCCTCTAAAGTTTTTATAAGAATAACTATTATCATTATTCTTCATAGAAAATGAAAACTTAGGTACTCCTAAATCAATTAACTTGTTTTCATTATGATTATATCTAACATGAATAGTATCATAACCAAAAGGTATAAGTTTAAATAAAATACCACAAATAACAAGAATGATTGGAATTATTATTACTGTTATCCTTTTTAATATTTGTCTTTTTATTTTTATTTTTTCTTCTTGTAATATTTTTTCAACATCAATATTATTCTTGTTTTCTATTTGCAATATATCATAAATATCTGTATCTAATTCATTCGCTAATTTTTCTAAAATTGTTATATCAGGTAAACTTAATCCTCGTTCCCATTTACTTACTGCTTTATCAGTTACAAATAATTTATTACCTAATTCTTGTTGAGTTAGTCCTTTTTTCTTTCTAAGAAATGCAATAAATTTTCCAATTTTATTATTATCCATAAGATTTCCACCTCAAAATAATTATACTATAATATTAGCTAATTTGTTCTCTACTGTTGGTTTAGTTACTTATATTTATTTGTTTAAAAGATATCAATTTATTAAAAATATTATAGCATACTAATAAATATCTAATTAATTAAGTCTTTATTTTTTATACAATTAATTTAACATAAAAAAATACACACATATAAATATGCGTGTATAATTATTTATCTTGCTTCTACAATTAACTTAATTGCCGTTCTTTCATCTCCATCAATTACTATATCAGTAAATGCTGGAATACATACTAAGTTCTTACCTGAAGGAGCCACGAATCCTCTTGCAATAGCAATAGCCTTAATCGCTTGATTTAATGCTCCAGCCCCTATTGCTTGAATTTCAACACTTCCCTTTTCTCTAAAAACATTAGCAAGTGCTCCTGCAACTGAATTAGGATTTGATTTAGTTCCTACTTTAAGTGTTTCCATAATTATTTTATCATTCCTTTCTTTATTTACATTATAACTATATGTTCTAGAAAGGAAAAAATAACTATTATATAATTTTATAAATTAGTAACAAACATCTTTTATTTTAAATTCAGTACTATCAATGAGTTCTAAAGTACTAGTAGAATATACATTTTCTGTATATGCAACTTGTTCTTTATCTTCATATTCGGAACAATTATATCCTCCAATAGAATAAATATTATATTCCATGACCTTAAACGAATCATCTTTTATTTCTTTAACATGTACTCTTTCTAATTCTTTTAAAACTTTACCTTCTTTATCAAAGACAATCAAATAACCATTAAAGTCTTGTGCACCCGTAAATGGTCGAACAAATATATTATCATTTACTTTAACCACTGTAGCACCAGCAAATTCAACATCATCAAATTTATTATTTATAACTTTATCATTATAATATAATGTCATTGTAAATCCCAATTTATTCGAAGTTGGTACTGTTTCAATTTTTAAATCATATTCATCATATACATAATTTACTTTTTCACAGGTCTTTATATCATTTTTATAATTGCTAGTAGCAATACTTTTACCTTCTTCTATATTATAAGTACACATATCTTTTTCTTCTTCAGCACAACCACTTAATAAAATAACAACCATAAACCCCAATATAATTTTTTTCATAAAATTACTCCTTTATATTTTATTATTCATTAAGTCTTTATATACTTGAATTAATTTTTTGCCTACTGTTTTAATTTCTCTATCACTTACTACTTTATATCCTTCTTCTGTTACATCTTTTAGTTTTCCTTCTAAAATCCCTTTTATTTTATCTTCAAATTCCTCTATATTTTTAGCTTTATAAACATTTTTGCCATCAATTAACCATTCATCAAATATAGGTATATCTCTAACTATTGAAGGAATTTTTTCTGTTAATGCTTCTAATATAGGAATACCTTCAGTTTCTTCCAAAGTTGGAAATAAATAAAGATTAGCACCAGAATAAGCTCCCCTTAATACTTCTGGTTCTACATAACCGGCAAAATATAAATTAGGAAGTTTTGTTTTAACTGCTTTTCTAATTTTTCTAGGAGATGCATATAAGGGACTATAACCAAACCAAATAAATTTATATTCTGGCATTCTTTTAGCAAGTTCAACAAAATCTAAAATCCCTTTTCTTTCTAAATATAATCCTACTCCCATAATAACTTTATCTTCTTTGCTATATCCAAAATCTTTTCGAAACTTTTCACCATTTTTTATATTTCTTTCAAAGAATTCCATATTAATTCCATTAGATATAGCATAAATTTTCTTCCCTAAATTATAATTTTCTAATAATCTTTTCGAATATTCTGTCGGAGTTATAATTACATCTCCCAGTTTATAACATTTACATATCCACCATTTAAACAACTTAGATAATTGATTAGAAAATATAAAAGAATTTCTAAAGTCTTCTTCTGTACTATGTGCGTGATATACAACTTTCTTCCCCATTCTTTTAGCTTTCTTTGCTAAAAAATATGATTTAGGTCCATAAAAATTTATATGTACTATGTCATAGTCAGTACATTTAGGATCCAATGTATAATCAACATTATTTTCTTTTAATGCATTAATTTGATGTTTAACAGCCTTTCCTAATCCTGATTTACCTATTTTTTTAAGACCTTCTGTATATAATAAAATCTTCATATTTATCCCTACCTATATTTAATTATTTTTTGCATTTCTCTTTCTGTATCCCTTTTCTTAATTGCTTCTCTTTTATCGTAATTTTTCTTACCTTTAGCAAGACCAATTAATACTTTTAAATTACTTCCTTTAAAATACATTTTTAAAGGTATTAAAGTATATCCCTCCTTTTCTATCTTATCTTTTAATTTAAGTATTTCTCTTTTATGCATAAGTAATTTTCTAGTTCTTGTTTCTTCATGATTAAATCTATTTCCTTCTTCATATAAAGAAATATGTGAATTTAATAAATATAATTCATTATTCCTAATAATTGCATAACTATCTTTAATATTTGCTTTACCATTTCTAATTGACTTTATTTCCGTCCCTTTTAAAACTATACCAGCTTCATACTCGTCTTCTATCTCATAATCAAATCTTGCTTTTCTATTTATAATTTCCATAAATATCACATCCTAAATATAATATATCATAAAAAAGAAAACTAGTAAATTAATTACTAGTATTTTCTAAGATAATGCTGCTACTGGCATTGTTTCATCATACATTTTTACTACTTCACTATATTTATTATATATTTCTTCATAATTAGATAAATATGTTGAATTCATTTCACTAAATGGTATAACTTTAAAATCTCTATATCCTATATGTCTAGTATATATAAGTTCATTATTAATATTATCTATTTTAATATCAACATCATCTCCTTTTACTGTCTTAGTAATATCTAAAGATGACATAAGTCCTACCATTTTATTATAATTATCTTTTTGATCTTGAGCAGATATAAAGTTACCTAATGAATAAAATACTATTGTATCATCTATCCATTCAACTGGTTGAACTACATGTGGGTGAGTTCCTATTACAATATCAACACCTAAAGATGCTAAGAATTCTGCTGCATCTTTTTGATATTTAGTTGGAGTATGTGTATATTCTACTCCCCAGTGCATTGCTACAATTAAAACATCTACTTTATCTCTTACTCTTTCAACATCTTCCCTAACTGTTTCTTTAAATGCTTCATATCCTACTCCATAGTCAGCATTATAATCCATTGGCCAAACATTAACTAAATAATCTTTATCTTTAGGAATAGCAATACCATTTGTACCATAAGTATAGTTTAACATTGTATAAGTAATATTATTTTTTTCCATTACTTTTACTTCATTTCTTTCTTCTTCACTACAATAACTACCTGCAGTTAATACATCAGTCTTGGAATTCCAATATTCACAAGAATTAAGTACTGCTTTTTCTCCTCTATCTATTGTATGATTAGTAGCAAGAGAGACCATATTAAATCCAGCATCTAACATCGCATCTCCTGCTTCATATGGAGAATTAAATGTTGGATAATCAGAAAGTCCTAATTCACTTCCTCCTAAAATAGTTTCTTGATTATAATAAGCTAAATCATAACCTTTTACTTTATCTTTAATCATTGTAATCATCGGTTTAAAATCATAACCATCATAATTAGCATTTCTATTTGCTTCATTATATATACTAGAATGTATTAAATTATCTCCCACCATTACCATTGATAATTTGTAAGTCTCTTCTTCGGGTTCTTTTGGTTTATTTTCTTCACTCGCAATTACATTATTATTATTTGTATCATTATTAATTAATTTAGTTACTAAAAAATATATTCCGATAATTGCTACTACTAATATTGTAAGAGCAATTAATATTCTACCTACCTTTAACTTTCTTCTTCGATTTGTTACTTTCTTCACTTCTTTCCAACTCCTTTACAAGCACAAAATCAACAGTACTTGTCTCTCTTGATGCTTTTACTACTTTTACTTTTACTTCATCACCAAATTCAAATTTACGACCTGATTTTTTGTCATATAAAGTCATAGCTTTCTCACTAAATGTATAATATCCTGGCAAGTCTTCAATTCTAATTAATCCTTCAATAGTATTTGGAAGTTCTACAAAAATACCAAACTCTTGTACACCCGAAATAACACCTTCAAAAACTTCTCCAATGTGGTCTTCCATATACTCAGCCATCTTCATCTTATCAACATCTCGTTCACAAGAATCAGCATCCCTTTCTTTTACTGAAGTATGTTCACACATTACAGATAATTCTTTTTTAAAGTAATCGATTAAATCATAATTATAATCTCCATTATAAAGTTTTACTAATCTATGTAATATTAAGTCTGGATATCTTCTAATTGGTGAAGTAAAATGACTATAACATTTACTACCAAGTCCAAAGTGTCCAATATTTTCTTCGGAATATACAGCTTTAGCCATTGCTCTTACTAATAGTTCATTTAATATAGGCTTAACTCTTTCATCCTCTATTTGATCAATTATATTTCTTAAATCTTTTACTGATATTTTTCCTTTCTTCTTACCTGTAACACTATAGCCATGAACAGATAAGAAATCCATAAATTTTTGTAATTTTGCTTCATTTGGTCTATCATGAACACGATATATTCCTGGAACTCCATCACTTCTATAATATATTGAAGATGCTACTGTTTCATTAGCAACAATCATAAAGTTTTCAATTAATTTTTCACCAGTTCTTTGTTCTCTTAATTTAATTTCATAAGGGTGACATTTCTCATCTACTAATATTTTTGCTTCTTTAGTATCAAAGTCAATATATCCACGAGCTATCATTTTATTTCTAAGAATATTGGATAAATCATTCATAGTTTTTAAATCATCTACAAAATCTTCATAACCTTCTGGTACAATATCTTTTTCTAATATACTATTAACAGCATCATAAGTCATTTTCTTTCTACTTCTAATAATGCTATCACATATATCATAATTAATAACATTACCCCTACTGTCTATATTCATAATACAAGATAATGCAAGTCTATCAACTTCGGGATTCAAAGAACATATACCATTAGATAATTTATGTGGAAGCATTGGTAAAACTCTATCTACTAGATAAACACTAGTTCCTCTTTCATATGCTTCTATATCTATCTTACTTCCCATTTTTACATAATGGGAAACATCGGCAATACAAACGCCTAAGGTGTAAGTATTATCATCATTTTTATAACAAAATATTGCATCATCTATATCTTTAGTATCAGCTCCATCAATTGTAAATACTTTCTTATCTCTTAAGTCAATTCTACCTTCTATTTCTTTTTCTAATACACTATCAGGTATATTATCTACTTCCAACATTACTTCATCAGGAAATTTTGGTTTAAATCCATATTCATATACATATGATAAAATATCTACTCCAACATCATTCTTATGTCCTATTATAGTAACTATTTCTCCAATAGTTCTATTTTTTTCATCTCTTTTTACTACTACTTTATGACCTTCTACTGCTCCATTTAAGTTATCAAAAGGTATATATATATCACTACCACCTTTATTAGTAGTTACATAAAATTTGTTATCTTTAACTACTACTTCCCCAATAATTACTTTATCATTTCTCTTTAATATTTTAACTATTTTCCCTTCAAAATCTCTTCTATTAGTAACTTCTACTGCAACAATATCACCATCTAATGCTCCATTTATATCTCTTTCATTAATATAAATATCTTTTTCTAATCCTGTTCCCAAGATAAAACCATAACCACTAGACTTTAATTGTAACTTTCCTTTTACTAAATGACTATTTTCAAATAATAAGTATTTATCTTTATTACTATGATATAAGATTCCTTCCTCACACATTTCGTTTACTAATTTTTGTAATTCACTAAATTCTACGGGAGTATTTAGTCCTAAAATATCGTTTATATCTATTATATTTAATGATGTATTTTGTTTAAGTAATTCAATTATTCTTTCTTTCATTTCGTCCTCCTAATTAGAAAAAGACTTAAATATTTTTAAGTCTATCTAAATGATATAAATAAGCATAGCACAAAAAATGCCATACCAAGAAGCATAGTTAATCTGCTTATAAATAATTCTGCTCCTCTTTCTTTTCTATTTGAAAACAAATCAGAACTTCCACCTTGAATTATTTGTGAAGCTGACTCTGCTTTTGCGCTTTGTAATAATACTAATCCAATTAATAAAATTGATATTATTAATACTGCTGTTTCCATATTAACCTCCAAACTATTTAAATTATATCATAACAATTTAATATTGTATACCCCAAACAACCATTTCATGAGCTGGTTTTCCACAACAAACACATTTATCATCAATATGTTCTTGCTCAAAAGGAATACATCTTGACTTAGTTCCTTTTATTTCTTTTATTTTTGTTTCACATTCAGGACTACCACACCACATTGCTTTAATAAATCCTGGATGTTCATTCATAATATTAGTCATTTCTTCTAAATTATGTGCAACATAAGTTTGTTTATTTCTTCTTTCTAATGCTCTATTATATAAATTATTTTGTATTTCTTCCATTAAATCATTAACAATACTTACTATATCTGAATTAATATCTATCTCTATTTTTTCTCTAGTATCTCTTTTAACAATAGTTACTTTACCGTTTTCTAAATCTCTTGGACCTATTTCTATTCTAATAGGAATACCATTTACTTCTGCTTCAGCAAACTTAAATCCTGCACTCTTATTACTATTATCTATATATGAAATAATATTATTTCTATTTAATTCTTCTAAATATTTATTTGCTAAATTATTTACTTCTAGAGTATCTTTAATTGGAATAATTACTACTTGTCTTGGAGCAATCTTCGGAGGAAGTACAAGTCCATAGTCATCTGAATGAACCATAATTAAAGCTCCAATCATTCGAGTAGTTACTCCCCATGATGTTTGATATGCATAATCAAATTTATTTTCTCTATTTACAAATTTTATATCATAAGCCTTAGAAAACTTTTGACCGAAATAGTGTGATGTACCTGATTGTAAAGATACCCCATTATACATAAGAGATTCTACTGTATATGTGTATTCTGCTCCTGCAAATTTTTCTTTCTCTGTTTTTTTACCAACAATTGAAGGAATAGCTAAATAATTATGAAAGAAATCATTATATACATTAAGCATTTGTAAAGTTTCTTTTTCTGCTTCTTCTTTTGTCTCATGTACTGTATGTCCTTCTTGCCATAAGAATTCTCTACTTCTTAAAAATGGTCTTGTCTCTTTTTCCCATCTAAGAACATTACACCATTGATTATATAATTTAGGTAAATCACGATATGATTTTACAACTGTAGAATAATAATCACTAAATAAAGTTTCAGAAGTTGGTCTTATACATAATCTTTCATCTAATTCTTTTTGACCTCCCACAGTAACCCATGCTACTTCTGGAGCGAATCCATTTATAAGTTCTCCTTCTTTATTCATTAAATTTTCCGGTATCAAAAGTGGCATATAAACATTTTGATGTCCTGTTTTCTTAAATTCAATATCTAGTACACTTTGCATTTTTTCCCAAATAGCATATCCATTTGGTTCAAACACTATACACCCTTTTGTATTAGAGTATGTTGCAAGTTTAGCAGCTCTAACAACATCTGTATACCATTTAGCAAAATCAACATCTCTTTTAGTTATTGCCTTATTTTGTATATCATTCATATATAACACCTCGCCCATATATTATATCATATTTAATTTTAAAAGAAAATATTTTACATTGACTATTTATCTATTTTATTATATTATAAATGACAAAAAGGAGGGATATCTATGAATAGAAAATATATGAAACTAAATGATAACAACTACATGACAACAAATGATGATGGTGAAATAGTTATTACCAAAAGTGATAGTAATATTAAAGAAATACTTATGAAAGAAAATGAAATTGAAGATACCTATGATGATTTATTTTACAAAAAAGATTTATTAGACATTATTAAAAATAAAGATAAAATGAGAAAAGATTCAAATAAAACATTTATAATAATTGGAATAATTTCTGCTATTACAGGTTATTTTACACCTATAGGTATAGTAACAATGTTGGCTACTATGATACCCGGTATATTCATCTTTAAATTACTTTTCTCATTAATTTCAGGAACAAAAAAATCAAACCGAAGAGAAATAATGGCATTAAATAGTTCTATAGAATTAGATATACAAAAAATTAAAAAAATAACTGAAGAACTTGAAAAATTAAAAACAAAAAATAATTACCAAACATTACCTCACTCAAAAACACAGATAAAACCTATCGAACTACCTACTCATGAACATAATCAAAATAAAGTTAAAAGATTAGTACCAAACGAAGAATAATAAAATATTATTGTACTAATCTTTTTTAATTATTTAATTCTATATTCATATACTATATTAAAATATGTATTTTTATTTTATATTTCTACAGAAACAGTTAAAGCTAATAGATATGTAGATCAATATAAAAGACTTATCTTTAGGAGCAGATACTCTAAAACAGCTTGAGCTTATTCATTTATTTTAACTTTTTTCTAAAATAGGGTTGACATATACCATATTAACTGATATAATTTAACATGTCGTGGGGAATTAGCTCAGTTGGCTAGAGCATCTGCCTTGCACGCAGAGGGTCAAGGGTTCGAGTCCCTCATTCTCCACCATTATCGGGAAGTAGCTTAGCTTGGTAGAGCGCTACGCTTGGGACGTAGAGGTCGCAGGTTCAAATCCTGTCTTCCCGACCATTTATGAAATAAGACTTTAATGAGTCTCTTTTTTTTATCCAAATTTAATTTTTTTATAATCAAAGAATATTAGCTATAATTATTATATACATTAAAAAAAATACTTGTGTTAGTATAAGTCTCTTTTTTTTTATTATCTTTCTAACAAATTATTAGATTAGTTAATATTACTTCTACTTAAATAAATATAAACAAAAAGATAGCAGTTTATTCTATATTTTAACTTCTATCTTTTTTTATTATTATAACAGTAACAGACTAACAAATATTACTTATTAATACTTATTCCTAATTTCTTTAATTGTTCTTCATCCACGACACTAGGACATTCACTCATTAAATCATTAGCATTAACAGTTTTAGGAAATGCTATAACATCTTTTATATTTTCTGTTTCAGATAAAATCATAAGAAATCTATCTAATCCTATTGCAAGTCCACCATGTGGAGGTGTACCATACTTTAAAGCTTCAACAAAGAATCCAAATTTTTCTTGTATTTGTTCTTCTGTTAATTCTAATGCTTCAAACATCTTCTTTTGTACTTCTTGATCATGAATACGAATAGAACCTCCACCTACTTCATATCCATTAATTACAATATCATATGCCTTTGAATAACAATGTGCTTTATCAGTAAGTAATTTATCTACATCACTATCCTTTGGAGCAGTAAATGGATGATGACACGCCACATATCTATTTTCTTCTTCACTATACTCAAATGATGGGAAATCCACTACCCACAATATTTCATAGTTATTACTAATTAAATTTAATTTTTTAGCAAGATATATTCTTAAAGCTCCAAGAGATTGTTTTACTATATTATATTTATCAGATACAATTAATACTAAATCATTATCTTCTAAAGATAATTTTTCTTTTAATTCTTTTAACTCAGGTTCACTTATAACTTTACTGATACTTCCTGTTATTTCTTTATCTATTTTTAAATATGCTAACCCTTTTGCTTTATATGATTTAACAAATTCTGTTAATTTATCTATATCTTTTCTTGAAAATTCTTTAGCGCTATTTTTTACTACTAAACAATTTATAATACCACCATTATCTATTATATCTTTAAAGAAACTTATTTCCGTATTTTTAAATATATCTGTAATATTTTGTATTTTCATATCAAATCTTAAATCAGGTTTATCACTACCATAGTATTCAATTGCATCATCATATTTCATTCTTCTAAGTGGTAATTTTAAATCAATATTCTTAATTTTCTTAAATACATATGCCATTAAATTTTCAACAACATTCATAACATCTTCTTCATCAACAAAACTCATTTCCATATCTACTTGGGTAAATTCTGGTTGTCTGTCCGCTCTTAAATCTTCATCTCTAAAACATTTTGCAATTTGGAAATATCTTTCCATTCCCCCAACCATTAATAGTTGTTTAAATATTTGAGGGGATTGTGGTAATGCATAAAATTTACCGTTAAATATACGCGAAGGCACTAAATAATCCCTTGCCCCTTCTGGTGTTGACTTACACAACATTGGAGTTTCTATCTCCCAAAAATTCAAACTATTTAAATATTCTCTTATTGCAAACATAATTTTATGGCGCATTTCCATTCTCTTTTTTAATTCATTTCTTCTTAAATCTAAATAACGATATTTAAGTCTAGTATCTTCAAGCGCTGTTGTATTATCTGTAATTGTAAAAGGTAATTCAATACTAGTATTTAATATTTCTAAATTATTAACTATAACTTCTATTTCTCCAGTATCTATATTATTATTTTTACTTTCTCTTTCAGTGATAACACCTTCTACTTTAATTACATATTCACTCTTTAAAGTTTCTGCCATATCATAAAACTTATTTTCTGGTTTTACAACAAGTTGAATAATGCCACTTCTATCTCTTAAATCAATAAATATAAGTCCTCCTAAATTTCTTTTTTTAGCTACCCATCCATATAATGTAACATTTTCTCCTACATTATTAATATTAAAATTATTGTTATTTGTTGTTTTCATCTTTTTTCCTCCTTCTAAATAAAAAACATCCTACAATATAAGGACGAATTACTCGCGGTGCCACCTTATTTCATAGAATGTATGCTCTTTAATCTTTAACGCAGATATACGTTTATTTAACATTTGATGTCTTCAATAATACTATTACCTAGTTTCCACCAACCACTAGTTCTCTATTGTAATATATATTACATACTCCTTCAAACAAATAATGTACTATTATTATAGCATATTAACAATATATGTCAATTACTTATTTCTTTCAAGTAATATTTCTAATTCAATTAATGTTATAACTTTTGAAAAATAATATCCTTGTATAGTATTACAATTTAATTTTTTTAGCATATCGTATTGTTCTTTTGTTTCTACACCTTCCGCAGTTGTCTTAACTTTTAAAGCGGTAGCCAAATTAAATACATATTTTACTATTTCTTTACTTTTTTCACTATTATCAGTAATAAAACTTCTATCAACTTTTATTTCATCAATATCCAAATCTTTTAATGTTGATATAGAAGAATACCCTGTACCAAAATCATCAACTAATATATTAAATCCTGCTTTTTTTAATTCTTTGACTGAATGTTTTATTGATTTATTATCCGCTAAAATAGTTCCTTCTGTTATTTCTATTTCAATATCACTTACGGAAATTTTATTTTCTTTAATTATTTTTAAATAATCTTTAACAAAATTCCCCTCCTCTAATTTTTTCCTTGATAAATTAATAGATATTGGAACTGTTTCTATATTCTTTTCCTTTAATTTATTAATATCTATACATACTTTTTCAAAAACATAATTATCTATGACAGTAATAAATCCTGATTCTTCTGCTATTGGAATGAATATACCAGGTGATATCATATGTCCATGATTATCCCTAAAGCGGAGCAATGCTTCTGCACCAACTATTTTTCTTGATATAGTGTCATATTTAGGTTGATAATGTATTTCCAATTTATCATTTTCTATAGCCTTAATTAATTTATCTAATATCTTTTTATTATCAACCATTGTATTTAAAATTTTATCATCAAATAATCCATAATAAGTATAATTGTCATTTTTTATATTTTTCCAAGCTACAATAGCTTTATTTTCAAGATTATCAATACTTTCATTTAATTTATTAAATGTATAAATTCCCATACTAGGTACTAATACATAATCGCTATTTAATATTCTTAAATTACAAATACTATTATATATTTTTTCAATAAATTTTAATAAATTTTCATCATTAACATATTCATAATATATTAAATAATGATCAGCCATTTTTCTAGTAGAAAATCCATATATTGAACATTCATTATCAATAATATTAGTTATTTTTTTAAGTATTTTATTACTTTCTTCATACCCAAATAAAGTATTTACTAATTTAAAATTATTTATATCTAAAGCAATTAAAGCTTTTTTCTTATTATTATTTCCTCTTAAAATTATTTCATCAGAAAATTTAGCAAATGAATATCCTTTAGTAATTGGATCAACATAAATTAAGTTATATAATTTTTTATTTTTAATGTAATTAGTAATTATTATAATTGATAATAAAACTAATAATAATGTAACTATACATATTGTAAATATTAAAGTCATTAACATTATACTATTATATGTACTATTTATTGTTGTACTAGGAACTACTGTTAAAATATACCAATCGTTTATATTTAATGGAAGATAATACATATCTTTATTTGTTTCATTAGAAAAAGTAACTATACCTTCTTCTTTATTTTTTATTTTTTCTTTTAATGTATTTACAGTTTCTAAATTATTTTTATCTACTTCTAACATAGCGTCAAAAATATTTGTAAAATTAGAAAAACTATTTTTATTATTAGAATTTAATATTTTATTACCGTTACTATCTACAATATAAGTATAACCTTCACCATTAAATGATGGTATTGATAATTTAGATACTAATAACTTTAAATCGTAGGAAAAGAATAAACATCCTTTACCTCCATCATTAGAAGTAACTGGTTCACTTATAAATATACTATATTGATTGTTAATTGTATCATTATCTAATATAATTAAACTTTCTTTATCTTCTAAATTTTCAAAATAATCTTTTTCTTCAATTGTAAATTCACTATTAGAGGATATATATACTGTTTTTTCTGGTGTTACTATTCCTATATTTTTATAATCGCCAGCTTCATATATTTTTTTTACAATTTCTAATACATGATCGTTGATTAAAGTTTCTTCAGAATTTAATACAAGTGCTAATTCTTGAACTAAATTTCTTTGCTCTGATATTTGACTTTCTACGACCATTTTATTTTGATAAGCAACTTCTGATAAAGTTACTCTTACTTGATTAGTCAATTTGTTTTTTAATACATTAGAATAAGCATTTATGCCAATAACAAACAAAACAAATATCAATAATGCCAAAATTAAATATTTAACTAATCCCTTTTTATTATTCATTGTAACACCTTCTATATAACTAACTTAATTATATAATAATTAGTTCTTTTTTTCAAGAAAAAATAGATATTAAAACTTAATACCTATTTTGTTTCAGCACTTCTATCTGTTGTCCAGAATGGTCCAAATTCTATTGCTGTATAACTAGTTCTTTTATAATTATATACTTTATAACCAAGTCCTAAACACATATCAACTGTTCCATCATCATATGTTGTTGTTTCAGTCTTTATACAAAACATTGGTTCTTTTTCTTTACTTACATTATAAAAATCTGTTAAACATATTGCCATCCAACCAAGTAATATTACCCATAAAACTATATTCATAATTTTTGAGAATACACTCTTTCCTTCTCTTTTTTTCTTCTTTGTTTCGACAAATTCTGTAGACATTTCTTCTGTATTCTTTACTTCTTTTTCTTTATCACTCATAAATCCCACTCCTATTTAAAACTAACATCATTATTTATTAGTCTTTCTATTTCTTCTTTTGATTCTTTTTGATTATTTACATATTTACTAATTGCAGAAAATAATAATCTAAGTCTTACTTTATCTTCTGCTGTCATATTAACAAATTTAAGTACTAGAGGATAACCACTATCTAAGAATAATGACATCTCTGCTCCCACTGGTTTAAATATTACCGTACAAGTAGAAATCGACTTATAAGGAACTATTGTTACATGTTTTTTTAAATTAAATAAATTAGTATTATCAAAAAGTACCATTTTTTTATCTGTAAACAAACCATAATCCCTTGAAGTTTTATAAGATACTAACACTTTTTCATCTTCAAATACATAATCTAAAGTATATTTAGGTAAACTCTTAGGATTTATATATTTAGAAAAATTAAAATATTTAGTAATTTCTTTATATTTTATATATGCCATAATTCTTTCCTCTTTCTAATAGACTTAGGAGAAACAGGTATACTGTTTCTCTATTAGCCTAATATTTTTATTAAGATACTTTTACTTCATCATATGGACTAAATGTTTTTGTTGAAGCATCATATTTAAAGTATACAGTATATCTACCATAACCATCTCTATTATATGTAATAGTCACTGTATCTATAATGTAATTTTCATCCATTATATCAGCAGTTTCTTTATCCCACCAATTTCCAACAGTTCTATTTGTTGTTCCAATATATACCGGATTATAGTATGCATTACCACTTACATGAGTCCATCTAACACTATCTGATACTTTTATAAATTCACTTTCACCATTTGTATATGTAACATAAACATCACTAATTTTTATTGTTTCATCATAATGTTCTACAATTTCTATAAAATTATAATTTGTTTCTACTTTAGTAGTATTTTCTGGGCTATCACAATTTGTTGTGCAACTACCACCCCAAAAACTGTTTTTTGTTTTATAGTAAAAGTTTTCACCAGTAAAGTTTATCTCGAATTTGCTTTGATAAGCTTCTTCGTTAATTACAGAATATTTAATATCAGTATTAGTAAATCCATTTTCTGTAATAGTTAATGTTCTCTTATTATCTCCAGTTATACTAGATGTATCTACATCCGTTGTATAAGTTAAAGTTTCTATTTCAGTTCCATCAGCATAAACTTCATATACATTTATTAACTTTGTGAAATCTGGTGTTGAACCTTTCTGGAATTGGAACATAACATTTGGTTTTTCTTCTACTCTAATACCAATTTGATTTGGAGTATATTGAGCAGTAACAACTAATTCAGATGTTATGTTAGTGAATTCTTTATCCCAACCAGTAAATGTCCAATTTTCTCTTGATGGGTTTGCTGGTGCTACAGCACTTTCACCATATAAAACTGTTTGTTCACTAAGTACTGTTCCATCATAATCAACAAATGTTACTTTGTATGATTCTTCTTCATCAGCAACTCCATTATTATTTTCATCATTTATTGGTCCAAATACCGCAGTAAATGTTAAATTACCATTAACAACTGTTTCATTAGTTGGGGTACTTGGAGTCCAATTTTTAAATTCATAATATTGGTCTGCTACTACTGTAGGAATAATAATACCTGCTTGTTCTAGAGTAAGTCCAGTTAAAACTTCTGCATATTCTAATGCTCCTTCTAAATGTCCTCTTCCACTAGAAACAAATATTACTGTATAATGTTCTTCTTTATCATCATCTTTACCATTGTTATTTTCATCATTAAATACTTTATACTTAGCATTAGTTAATGATATATTATAGTTTGAATTAGATGCAGTAATTACAATATCATAAGTTCCCGCTATATCTTTATTTGCATCAGTACTAATATTAATATTTAAATTATCTTCTCCATATATAGTTCCTGTTGTTGTATAAGTTAATTCAACTAAATTTTCTCCTTTTTCTGAAGTTTTATTATCAGCAACAAAACTAATATCTGCTTTATTTATCTTTAGTGTTGCTGTTTTTGCAATAGTTCCAGTATAATTACCAATACCAGTAATTATTGCTTTAATTGTATATTCTCCAGCATTTATTTGATTATTTCCTTCATAACTTACACTAAATTTAGAAGTATCTAAACCAGTTAACTCTAATGAATATTCAGAAGCATTATAAGTTACTTCTTTTCCATCAAATATATATCCAGCAATATCTTCTTCTGTTATATCTTTTTTATTTATTGTTAATGTTGCATTCATTGATGCTATTTCATTATAATTTTCATTACCTTTAAATGTTGCTGT
>CALVXP010000007.1 GCA_944371525.1 uncultured Bacilli bacterium
TAATTAGTTTAAAATAAGAAAATATAAATTTTATAAAGTTTTGTATAGAAAATACTTGACTTTATTATGAGAGGAGATGAAATAAAAAATATCAATGCCAATAATTAAACCTAGTGGTGTAAAAAGATGCGAAGCTGGAAATGACATAATTGCTTCTGTTGCTTTACAACAAACTGGTTTATCTCATATTTTAAATGCTGAAGGTGAAAAAATTCAGGCTGCTCTAACTTTTGCTAAAGACACTAATGAATTATTAAAAGTTAACGATTCCGTAAAATCCATGGTTAACTCTATTACGAGATTAGAAACAGTTCTTCAATGTAAACTAGAACTATTCAATAATTGTATATGCGATAATTGTGAATGTGTTCCTTCTGCCCTAACATTTGATATAGTTGGAGGAGGAATTATAAAAGATGGTACAGAACCTAATACATATATCTTTACTGGTAATAAAGAAGAAAACATAATTACTTTTGTTACTAACCCTAATGTAGTAGTTACTTCAACTTCCGCCTTACCTAAAGGAGTAACTTTCTTAAATAATGTATTAACTATTCCTGCTGAATTTGATTATAGTATAGAAAATATTATGACTTTTATGATCGGAGAAGATAATTGTAAATACGAAATTACATTTACTACTGCTATACTTTAATTTATATAAACTAAAAGATATTGTTCCTTTTATGAGCAATATCTTTATTTATTATACTCTCTACATTTTTCTTCTAATAAAGGAAAATTACAACATCTATCTTTTACATTTTTAGGTAATTTATTACTTTTATATAAATTATATAATAATTTTGATTTAGTATTAACATCTTTTTTATTGGCAGTTAACCATCTTAACTGATTTCTTAATAATTCTAATCTAAAATTTTCTGCTCTATTTTCTGTTTTTTTATTTAAATCAAAAATGACATAGTTTTTATCCATAACAGGTATCATATTATTAAAATTAACTACTCCATAAGTCCCATTTTCTATTTTTATTAAATCTAAGGTATTTTTTAATTTACTATGTTTAGGTCTGGGACTAGATAATGGAGCAAAATATTCACATTTATCTATCATAAATAATACTCCAATAAATGGTCTTAAATCTTTAGTACCTGCATTATAAGAAACTTTATTATCATATTGTCTTAAATAATCACAATATTTAGAATATACTTTTACTATTTTAAAACTTTTATACATCTATATCCCCCATTTGAAATTTATATTTATTTAAAAAGGATTAGAGTGTGCTCTCTAATCCACTTTTTTAGCTGCCACTTATAGAGCTGGCTTCACTCACTTTTTTAGCTGCCATTTATAGAGCTGGCTTCACTCACTTTTTTAGCTGCCATTTATAGAGCTGGCTTCACCCGCTTTTTTTATGCTACATAGTAGCATTTATATTTTATGCAATATTTATTATAATATTACAGCACTTGACATAATCAATTGCAATAATAATATATCATAATTTTAACAAAATGTCTATAATTTTATATTTTCTATCATATCATCTAATGATGTATCTTCAAAAAATGTATTTATATTATAATAAAGCATTATATCCGTAATTTGTTTATCATTAATTAAACTATTAATATCTTCATGATAATATCTTGGATCTATAACAATAATTTCTCGATAATTATTTAATATAAATGGAATAAAACTATTGGCATAAGAATCTTTTATTAATAAAAGTTTACTCTCACTTTCTGAGTTTGTTCTTATATCAATTATACTTTTATTTCCTCCAAAAAATATTTCGTAAGGATCATAACTATATTGTTTACTACTATCATAAATAGATGTATATTCATCTTCATCATTATTATAAGTTAAATAATAAGATACTTCTTCATTAGGTACATATATATTTACAGTATCATAAATATTATAATAAGCAAGTTTTTTAGCACTAGTTCCAATAAAATGATTATTTACAGTATATTCACTATACTCTATATTTTCTTTATTATATAAACTCTCACTAATATATTTGGCTCCTAAAGAAGTGTAATGATGATCTGTATTATAGAAAATATTTTCATTTTTGTGAGAAGATAATATATCAAAACAATTTACTTTAACTAAATCATTATCAAAATTACTAATAAAATCATCATATAATTCTTTTTGTTTATTAGAAGAACTTACTTCATCGTAATATATTCCTACTTTATTAGGAATAAGAACAAAATCCATATTTAATTCATTATAATATTCTTGTAATTTCTTTATATTATCTACTCTTCTATTTATAAAATCATCACTAGGAATAACTACTTCTTCAATTAATCTATTATTTTTACCAAAATATATATTATCTATCTTTTTAAGTCCAATACTTTTTTCAATATTAGTTTTTAAACTTTTCCAAGTTGTCCTATTCCAAAACTGATCTTCAATATATTTATTGTAAGAAGTAAAATAACTACCATCAGTAACATTACTAACATTCATCTCTGGTTTACTTGCAAGTGGTCTATTCTCTTCTTCTGAAAACTTTAAAGAAGGTGAAAATAAATTAATAAAAAATATTGTTAATAAATATATAAGGGTTAAATACCCAATAAAATATGTTTTTTCTTTCATTAGATCCTCCTTTAAAAGTTAAAGTATAAGAATGTTTGATATGAATTACTAATTAAGTATGCTGTTGATATTATAAGTAAAATGATTAAATAAATATTATTACATACATTATATATATAATTATTTTTAGATTGGAAGCGTTCTCCTAAAATCTTTATTAATGGTGTTATACATATTAGTCCAATAATTAGATAAACAAAATTATTTCTAATTATAAAGATAATCTTATCATCCATAAAATTATTTATATTAACTAAATTCTTTAAAATTAATGTTATATCACTTGCATTAGAATTAAAGAAGAATATCCAACTTATTGATATTATAATAAATGTAAAGGGAATACTTATTATTTTAGGTATTTTTATTTTAGATAATAATAGTTTTTCCATTACTATAATTATTCCTAAAAATAATCCCCATATAATAAAGTTTAAACTTGCTCCGTGCCACATTCCTGTAAGAAGCCATACAATAAGTAAATTTATAACAAGTCTTAATTTAGATACTCTACTTCCCCCAAGTGGAATATAAACATAATCTCTAAACCATTTACCTAAAGTAATATGCCACCTTCTAAAAAATTCACCAACACCCTTTGATAAATATGGATAATCAAAGTTTTCAGGTAGTTTAAATCCAAAAACATTACTAAGACCTAAAGCCATATTAGTATAACCTGCAAAATCATAATATATCTCTAATGAATATAAAATAATTATAACTATACTACCGAACATTGAACTCACTTGATATGAAGAAATAATGTGAGCAAAAGTATCCGCTAATATTACTTTCATAGATAATCCAATTATAAATCTTTTAAATCCATAATTAAATAATGAATTATCAAAATCGTGATTATCTATTTGTTTATTAAAATCACTATACCTAACAATTGGTCCCATTACTAACTTAGGAAAAAATAATATATATAAACTAAATGAAATAAAATTATGTTCACTCTTTATATTCTTTCTATATACATCAATTATATAAGATAGTACTGTAAATAAATAAAATGACATACCTAAAGGAAGTATAATTTCTTTGAATGTAATATTTGTAAATATATTATTTAAAATCATATAATAATATTTAAAATAACATAAAGTAAAGATATTTATAATTAATATTTCAATTAATTTACCTGTTCTTCTTTTGCCTTCTAATTTATCCATAATCCTTACTGATACATAATTATATAAAACTATTAATAATAAAATAATTGTATAGAAAATACCACTATAAGAATAGAATAATATACTAGCAAGAAGTAAATATATATTCTTTAACTTTTTAGGAATAATAAAATATAAAGATACTACTATTGGTAAAAAGATAAAACAAAATATAATACTACTAAAAGACATTATAATACCTTCTTTCTAAAATAATTTTGTTATATTTTGCCATACTTCATCACTATTATCTAATATAATGCAAAATACATAATCCCCTTTAATTTGTACTACACTACTCTTTAATAGTTCTACTTGGGCTTCGCCATAACCTTGAAAAGTAAGAATCTTTTTATTTATATATTCATTTATTTTATTTTTTATTTCCATTCTTTTATCTTTATCTTCTTCTTTAAATACGGTTAATTCTTGAACATTCATATAAGATATTGGTCCATAACTGATATAACCTTCTAAACTATTTGTATTTATATTATAGTTATTGTATATAGTACTAGAATCTATTTCTGTAACAATATCTTCTTTTGCATATTTTTCAAACACTTTTTTTATTTTATCAATATCTACTTTTTTATCTTTAATTAGAAAAGGTATTACTAAAAGAATACTTATAAAAATTATAATAAATATTATCTGTCTTAATTTCATCTTATTACCTCATTTTATTTAATATATCTAGTGCCCATTTTTCATAATAGAATCCTTTCGGATGAATTCCATCTGGACTATATGGATCACTTTCTAATTTTAATATATAACTACTATCTAGAAATGTTATTCCTCTTTGACTACATAATTCTTCTAATCTTTGATTAAATAAATCTATATATTGGAAAGATGGATCTTCCGCTAGTCCTACTTCATTAACTGGTAAGATTGAACATACATATATTTTAGTATTAGGAAGAGATGAAGTTATATTATCTAGACTATTACTATAAGCATTAATAAATCCATCGACATTATAATCCCACATTTGAACATCATTAGATCCATACACTAAAATAAGAGTACTTGGATTATATTCTACCCCCTTTGCTAATTGGTCAGACATATTGTCTATTCTTTTTCCTCTTTCCCATATTGCATTAGAAGAATATAATACCCCATATGCTGCCATTCCTTCTACAAAAGAGTCCCCAATCATTAATATTTTATTTTGCTGAAATATATCTTTAGGGGACATTCCACTAGGATCATCAGGAATTTCTAGTATTTCTGGAACTTCAGGAACTTCTTCTTTCGGATTATTTACTTCATCTATTTTTTCTTTTATTTCATTAATGTCTTTATTTTCTTCATTTTTTAAATATTCTTCAGTATCTTTATAAACACTACTTTTTGTATCAGTCTTAAAGATATTATTATTTACTAAGTAAAAACTTATACCTAAAGCAATTATTATACATATAAATATTTTAATTATGTTTTTCAAAATATCACCTTATTTAAAATTATAATATGTCTCCTCATTATTTAATTCTCTATTTTTTAATGTTGCCATTTCACTTATAGTAACAAAAACATAACCTTCTTTAGATAACTTGTCCATAGCCATAATAGCACCATTTACTGATGACTCATATATATCGTGAAGTAATATTATTGCCCCATCATGAGCACTCTTTATTATTTCTTCACATACTTTTTCAGCATTCCTTGATTTCCAATCTAAAGTATCGACGTCCCATAAAACAGTACTAAGGGAACTTAATGCTTTAATTTCCGAATTGGTATTACCATAAGGTGGTCTAATTAATTTAGGGTATTCTCCCGTTATTTCTTTTATTTTTTCATTAGTATCATTAATTTCTTTTAAAATAGTTGTATTATCAATAACAAATAAGTTTTGATGATTATAAGTATGACTACCTATTTGATTACCTTCTAAATATGCTCTTTGTAATACTTCACTATGAGCATCTATTCTACTACCTAGAACAAAGAATGTTACTTTAGCATCATACTTGTCCAAATTATCTAAAAGAAGACTAGTAGTACTTGTATTTGGTCCATCATCAAAAGTAAACGCTAATAATTTTTTATCTTCATATTTAGATAAATCTCTTATTTCTGGTACTAACACTACTTTTTCATCTTCTTTTTCACTACCCTTATATTCATCTTTTAATAATTCATTTAAGTCACTATATGGAATAGTTATTTTTATTTCTCCATCTGCCCAAGAAGCAATTTGATATGGTGGGAATAATATTTCTAAACCATCTTTTTTGAATGTAAAATGACTATAATTTAAAGCATTAGGGATAATTCCTCTTCTTACCCATATTTCACTAAAATTATATTTTTCGGACTTCAAGTTTAATTTCATAATATAATGGTATGCTAAATCATCTATTTTATTAAATGCTTCTGTATCAATAAAGAAATCTGATAAATTCATAAATTGTTTAGTCTTTTTATTATAATGAATTGATTCATCATCTCTCATATAATGGGCTCCCCCAGTATAAGACAAAGTATTCATATGAATATTTATAATATCGTTATATTCACTACTAGTAACATTTAATAAAAAATCATACTTAGCGGTTAATTCATAATCTATTTTATCTACAACATCTGTAAATTCTTTTTTTCTTTTATCTACATATTCTTTTACTTTATTATCCACTTCTTTAATATGAAATATTGGATAATCTATTTTTAATGTATAAGTATTGGTTTCTTCAATTGTATGTACTTCACTATCTAATATTGCTATTACTTCATCTTTATTAAATAAAAAATAAATAAAACCTATTACTATAAATAAAAGTAATATACTCATAATAAATATAATTATCTTCTTTTTATTTAATTTTCTTTTATAATTTACTGCCATAACATCATCCTCACTTCATAATAATTATATCATTATGCATATATTTTAATGCTTATTTTTAATATGTTTACATTTTTAGTTTACAAAAAAATAAAATAGTTTTACCTATTTTATTACTTCATATATAAGTTTTGGGTCTTCTATTTTATTATTAGTTATATCAATAATATTAAAATCAATATTACTTATATCTTTATTAGTATAAACTGTAAATAGAATATCTCCAATACCAACATAATCATTTATTTTTTTATTTAATATAATACCCGCAGTATAATCAATAATATCTTCTTTATTTTCTCTACCTGCTCCAATTAACATTGATAATCTTCCTAATTTATATGCATCTATTTTAGTAATATATCCTTCCATATTAGATTTAATATTGTATGCTTTGGTCCCTTTAGGTAATGCTTCTATATTACCATTTTGATATTTTATAAATTCTAAAAACTTATTATAAGCACTTAAATCATTTAATTTACTTATAACCATATTCCTTGCTTCTTCTATACTTATATTAAGACCTAATGATACCATATAACTAGATAATTCTATTACTAAAGATTTAAGTTCATTATCTTTTTTATTAGTAAGTATATCTATTGCTTCTTCTATTTCTAATGAATTTCCTATATTATTTCCTAAAGGTATATCCATATTAGTAATTAAACATACTGTTTCAATATTATTTTGTTTTCCTAAATTAACCATTATATTAGATAGTCTTCTAGCATCTTCAATATTTTTAATTAAAGCTCCACTTCCTACTTTAACATCAAGAACTAACTTACTTGCCCCACTTGCAATCTTTTTACTCATAATAGATGATGCAATTAAAGGGATTGATTCAACTGTTCCAGTTACATCTCTTAGAGCATATATTTTTTTATCAGCAATTACCATATTATCTGTTTGACAAGTAATAGCCATATTAATATTTTTTACTTCATTTATAAATTCTTCTTCGGTTAAATTTAATTTAATATTAGGAATTGACTCTAACTTATCAATAGTACCTCCAGTATGTCCAAGTCCTCTTCCACTCATTTTAGCTACTTTTACTCCACAAGATGCTACTATTGGAGCTACCATTAAAGTTGTTTTATCTCCTACTCCTCCGGTTGAATGTTTATCAACAACAATACCTAAACTACTCAATTCTAATTTCTTACCACTATTTAACATTGCATTAGTTAAATAATGAATTTCATCATCATTCATATCATTTATGGTAATAGCCATAAGTAATGAACTCATTTGATAGTCTTTAATATTACCATCTACATAAGAATTAACAACGAATTCTATTTCTTCTTTAGAAAGTGCTTCTTTATTCTTTTTTTTAGTAATTATATCTATTATATTCATATATTATTCCCCTTCTTCTTTATAAATTGATTTAAATAAATCTTTATCTCCATCTTCTTCTTCTAATTCTTCTAACTTTGGAAGATCATTAATTGAAGATAATCCAAAATAATCTAAGAAATCATCTGTTGTTTTATATAATATAGGTTTACCTGGTAAATCTGATTTACCACACTCTTTTATTAATCCTTTAGCAAGTAACCTTCTTACAACATATGATGAATCTATTCCTCTAAGTTCATCAATTCCTACTCTTGTAATTGGTTCATTATAGGCAATTATTGCTAAAGTTTCTAACGCCGAATTAGATAAAACATTATTTTTAGGATTCTCTAATAATTTTTGATAATATGCTTTATGTTCTTCCTTTGTTGTTAATTTAAAAGTATTACCTAAATATTTAATCCTAAGTCCTCTATTTTCTTGTTCATAACTATTTTTTAGATTAAACACTAATTCTTTTGCTTCTTCTTCACTTACATTTAATATATTCATAACTTGATCTAGAGTAAGTCCAATATCTCCTTGGACATATAATAATCCTTCAATTATTGCTTCCATACTACACCTTCAATTCTATAAATATTTTACTAAAATTATTTTCTTGTTTAATATCTATTTCATTATCTTTAGTCATTTCTAAAACAGATAAGAAAGTAACCACTATATAACTTTTATTGTATTCAGTAAATAATTCTGTAAATTCTACTTTCTTCTTACTTTTAAGTATATTTCTTATACTACTTTTTCTTTCTCTAACACTATATTCTTTATTAGTTATTTTAGTGTTAAGTGGTTTTTCTAATCTTTTTCTTTCTAAAAACATCGAAAAAGCATTAAGTAAATCAGTTACTCCAACATTACTATCATTAACAATTTTCTCATCTATATAATTCTTTATATTTTCTGGAGCCTTTATATATATTTCTTTTCTTATTTTTTCTAATTCTTTAAAAGAACTAGTTACTTCTTTATATTTTTTATATTCAATTAATTTATTTATAAGTTTTTCTCTACTTACTTCTTCCTCATCATCTTCTTCATTATCCTTCTTAACAGACGGAAGTAATGATTTAGATTTTATTTCCATAAGTTCTGCGGCCATTACTAAATAAGAAGATGCTACATTAATATTTAACTCTTCCATTTTATTAATATAATCTAAATAATCTTTAGTTATCTTATCAATTGATATATTATATATATCGATATTATCTTCTTTAATTAAATGAAGGAGTAAATCTAAAGGTCCTTCAAATTCGTCTATTTTTATACTATAATCCATACTTATCACTCACTACCCTTGATAATTATAACATGAATACTTAATAAAATGATAAAAATAGTAGCAAAATTTATTTAAAATTTATAAATAATACTACTATTTAACTTATTATATAAAAAATATATAATCAAATTAAAAACAATTGTAAAAAGCACTTAACTACTTTTATAAAGTTATATTTAGAAATACTATTTTTTTCTTCCTTTCTCATTTTTAAAATCTTGAAATTTAATTATTTTTGGATGGTAAATATTTGATATTATTTTCTTTTGAAAAATCAATATTTCTTTTTTGCTAAATGCAACACCATTGGTAATGTATTGTTTTTCTAAATAATATAAATTATCAATAAAATCTTTTATCGTAATATTCTTTAAATTATTAATAAGTGCTTTTGCTAAAGTAAATCTACATATTAAAGACATCGATTCATAAAATTTGTCTTCAAATTGTTTTTCAATAAAACCTTTATATAAAATATCAAAAAATTTTTCCCAATCTTCATTAGATATTTTTAACTGTGGAATATTATATACATCACAATAAAAATCGAGTTCTCTTACAAGTTGTATCATAGTTTCATCTTTATTTAAAAATATGTTTTCTTCTTTTTCTAATATTTTGAAAGCTTTTCCTTTTAACTTTTGTTTTTCTAATGCTTCTTCGTATTTACTTTTTTCTCCAATATCAGTACTATTCATTGCTGTTTTTATATTTTCAGTATAAAAATCTTTTCCTTCTTTATTTCCTATTCCTTCTTCTAAAACTTGTTCAATATCTTTTTCTTCTTCTACATAAAATAATTTATCAGATTTAAATACATTTTTATTTTGTTTATTAAATCTCTTTTTACTTTCAACAATTTGATTAATAGTCACCAATGACATACATAAAACTAAAGTAATTGGATTAGGGAAAATAATAACTCCAATAATACCAACTAAAATAGGTAATAGAAAATATAATAAATTTTTAAAACTATTTTTAATGCTTTTGTTCATTGACTTATCAAAATCGTTTATAAATTTTTCCATTTGGACTAATTGAATCTCAGAATCTAAAGGTTTAATTTTTTTATCTTTCACACTATTAACTCCATCTACATATTCATTATATCATGCCAAAAAATTTACTTTCAACCTAATACAAAAAAATTAAGAAATTATTTAACTTTTACAAATTATTTTTAAAACTTAATGAGTTTTAAAATAATTATCATAGAAACAAATAAAATAAATTTAACAAAATATTTAATGTAACTGAATTGTCTACATACAAATAATCTAATCTATGTTATTATTATTTCAAGAGGAATAAAAAAACACTATGGAAAGTGTTAATTATTGGCATTTACATATTCTAATATATCTGCTATACTGCAGTTTAGTACATAACACATTTTTGCTACTACATCTAAGTCAACCTTAGTAAGAGGAGCATTTATATAATAAGATTTAATTGTGTTATATTTTAAACCAGTTAATTTACTCATTTGATATATTGAAATTTTGTATTTATCCATTAAGTCTTTTAAATTAATTTGAACTTTACCATAGTCCCTTAACTCCGTTATTCCTCTTACTTTTTGCATTTTAACCTCCCTAATAATATTTTATCACGAATGCTTATCCAAAAATATTCCTTTACAAAGGTATAATTATAATGTATCATATATACAAGGAGGATAACTATGACAAATATTGATATAGGAAAAGATATTGCAAAAAAATTAATAAAATTTGATAATGTTAATAATGAAAACTATTATCCATTATTAGATAGATTTATAAATGAATATAATATTACTGATATGAAAGAACAAAATAAAATTATTATGGCTGTTGTTCATGAATTAACTATACGAGGATATGACATTGTATCAACTGAACCATTTAAACTTAAAAATTTAAAAGACTAGGACTATTTAATTGTAGCTCCTAGTTTTTTTATTACCTTCTTCTCTATTCTTGAAATATATGATTGAGATATACCCAAAAGATCTGCTACTTCTTTTTGAGTAAGTTCTTCTTTACCATTGAGTCCATATCTAAGTTCAATTATTTCTCTATCTCTATCATTTAATTTATCTATTTCCGACTTTAATAATTCTTTATTCGTTTCATCTTCAAGTCCTTTGGTAACTATATCAGACTCAGTTCCAAGTACATCTTCTAGATGTAACTCATTACCCTCGGCATCAAAACTTAAACTATCTTCAAAACTAACTTCACCCCTTCTTCTCTTTGTTTTTCTTAAATACATTAATATTTCATTATCAATACATCTTGATGCATATGTTGCAAGTTTTATATTTTTATCAAGCTTATAAGTATTTACTCCTTTAATTAAACCAATCGTTCCAATAGATACTAAATCTTCTAAATCAATATTAGTATTTTCATATTTCTTTGCTAAAAAAACTACTAGTCTTAAATTATGTTCAATTAATTTATTTCTAGCAAACTCATCTCCATTTAAAGATAATTCAACATATTTTACTTCTTCTTCTTTACTTAACGGTTCTGGTAATATATCACTACTTCCTACATAAAATATATAATTTACTTTTAAAAATAACTTCTTTATTAATTCTATTATCTTTCTCATTCTATCCCTCTTTCCAATAATTTACTATGAAGTATACAGTCAATTCCATCTATCTTTATTTCTTCATTAGATATACCTATTAAATAATTATATTTATATCCAATATTATCTATATATATTTTATCTGGTATAATACACCTTAAAAGTCCATGATTATTTAAAGTATCATAAGGTACTAATAAAACATTAGTATCTAAATAATTTATATCTAATACTTTACTATTTACAAGAATTATTGGTCTATGCTTATATGGATCTTTTAATTTATTTCCTGTATCTAAGTATCCTGTCATACTTTTTTTAGTTCCGTCTTTTAAATAAATATCAATATTATAGTAATTAGAATAATTATTTTTTAAATTCTTTGATTCTTTAATATATAAATATATTACTATTGGAGTAACTACTAATAATATTAAATAATTTAAAGTCATATTGTTATGATAAAATATCATTCCTTCATTGTTATAACATAACTCTAAATTTAACATATATAAAGTGCCTCCTAGAAAGATACTAGAAATATATAAATATATCATATTTTTTATAGTATATCCTATATTTCTAAATCCAAATGAAGTAACTACTATTAAGAATGAAGTAATTATTTTTATAAGTATTAATACTATTCTATTACTACCTAGGAATAACGCTAATATTGATACACCTCCAATAAGAGCTCCTTTAATAATTTTTTTTATATTAGTTTTTCTTCTTAAAATAAGAGCTACAGATAATATTAATATTAAGTCTATTAAGAAATTAAGTAATATTACTACATCTATATATACTTCCATATAATCACCAAAATAAGTATAAAAAAAATATGACAAATATTATGTCATATTATGTATTATATTTGAAAATTATCTTCTAATGAGAATACTACATTTTCTTCAATCCAATTTTTTCTTGGTTCAACAGAGTCTCCCATTAAAACATTTACTCTTTTTTCTGCTAAAGCAACATCAGTTATATTTATTTTAATTAAACTTCTATTTTCCGGATCCATTGTTGTTTCCCAAAGTTGTTCAGCATTCATTTCTCCTAATCCCTTATATCTTTGAATTTTATAATTAGTTTTACCTTTAGTTAGTTCTCTTAGTTCTTCATCACTCCATGCATATTTATCTTTACCATTTACTGTTACTTTATATAAAGGAGGATATGCAATATATAAGTGTCCTTCTTCAATTAAAGGTTTCATATAACGATAGAAGAAAGTTAAAAGCAAACATTGGATATGAGCACCATCAACATCAGCATCGGTCATAATTATTACTTTACCGTAATTTATATCTTTAGGTTGAAAATCATTTCCAACGCCCGCTCCTATTGTATGAATTAAGGTATTTATTTCTTCATTTTTAAATATATCTTCTATTTTAGCTTTTTCAGTATTTATTACTTTACCTCTAAGTGGAAGTACTGCTTGTGTTTTTCTATCTCTTCCTTGTTTTGCAGAACCACCTGCTGAATCTCCTTCGACTATAAATAATTCTCTAGCCATTTTATCTTTAGTTTGAGCAGGAGTTAATTTACCACTTAATATTTTTTCTAATTTTTTGTTATCTTTTCCTTTTCTTGTTTCTTCTCTTGCTTTCCTAGCAGCTTCTCTTGCTTCTTTTCCTTTTACTGCTTTAGAAATTATTTGAGTTGCTATTTGTTTATTTTCTTCCAAAAAGAATTTTAATTTTTCAGTTGTAACAGATTCTACAATACTTCTTGCAATTGGTGTCCCTAACTTTGATTTTGTTTGCCCTTCAAATTGTAATAAATCCTCTGGTATTTGAACACTTATAATAGCAGTTAATCCTTCTCTTACATCAGATCCTTCAAAACTTTTATCTTTATTTTTTATAAATCCATTTTCTCTTGCATAATCATTTAATACCTTAGTAAGTGCTGTTTTAAATCCAACTTCATGACTACCACCATCTGATGTTTTTACATTATTAACAAACGATACTATATTCTCAGCATAACTATCAGTGTATTGCATAGCTACTGATACATTTATTTTATCTTTGGTATTATTAAAACATAATACTTTATGAATTGGACTCTTTCCTTCATTTAAATATTCACAAAACGCTTCTAGTCCATTTTCATATAAATATTTTTCACTACGTCCTCCTATTTCATCAATTATTTCAATAGTAAGACCATTTACAAGAAAAGCACATTCTTGCATTCTTTCACATATTGTTGAATAATTAAATACAGTTACAGGAAATATTTCAGGATCTGGCTTAAATTTTACAGTAGTTCCTGTTTTATTTGTAGTTCCAATCTTTTTTAAAGGGACAACTACTTTACCACCATTTTCAAATTTTATATAATATTCGCCACCATCTCTTCTAGTAGTTACTTCCATAACACTACTAAGAGCATTTACTACTGATGCACCAACACCATGAAGACCACCAGAAACTTTATATCCACCTTCCGAAAATTTTCCTCCAGCATGAAGTACTGTATATATTACTTCTGGTGTTGATTTTCCTGAAGCATGCATACCCGTTGGAAGTCCACGCCCAAAGTCAGTTACACTAATACTTCCATCTTTATGCATAACTATCTTTAAATGATTACCATATCCATTTAAAGCTTCATCTACTCCATTATCTACTATTTCCCATACTAAATGATGTAATCCTCTTTTATCAGTTGATCCTATATACATACCAGGTCTTTTTCTTACTGCTTCTAACCCTTCTAATATTTTTATTGAACTCTCATCATATTTTGCTGCCATTTTTATCAACTCTCTCCTAAAGTATTTTAACATAAAAAAAAATAACAAGCAACCTACTTGTCATTTTTTTTACAATACCCTGCGTACTGTAATTACAGGCATTATATTATAATCAGTAACTACAATTCCAACATTAGAGTTTAAAGCATGTACTACTTGATTGTTACCTATATATAATGCCGCGTGAGATATTTGTCCATCATAACCATATAAAACCAAATCGCCAATTTGTCTATTGTTGGGATTTACATATACTCCTACATATCCTTGAGAATATGAACTTCTTGGTAAACTTATGCCAAAATTTGCAAATACAAGTGAAGTAAAACCTGAGCAATCTGTTCCATTAGTTAAACTGTTTCCGCCATAGACATAAGGATTACCTACAAATTGTAAAGCATAATTAACTATTTGATTTGCTAATTCTATATTAGTATTAGTACCCACGCTATCTTCAGCATAATATGTAACATTGTTTTTTTTAGCTTCCTCAATTGCTTTTTGTTTAGCTTCTTCAGCAGCCTTTTTAGCAGCCTCTTCTTGCTCTACTTTAGCAACTTGTCCTGTTTTTATATCATTTGCAACATTAACAGCATACTCTTCAGTATTTGCTTTTTGAAACTTGCTAGCATAAGTAACTAAAACCTTAGTCTCCTCATCATTTGCGCTTATTCTTGAATAATCAATATTTAGTGTTACAAATGATATTAACAACATTACCATTATCTGAGTTTTAAACTTTGTTTTCACTACTACCTCTCCTTTATTAAGGGACAGGCTTTATTTTAACATAATTATATTCTATTGTCAAATTTTACCCTAATTTTATTTTTTATTTTTACTTCAACATTAGATACTACAGTTTCAAAATTAATTGTTTGATTATTGATATTTTCTAATAATTCCATCTCAATTAAATTTAGTAATCTTTTTCTATTTATAATTTTCATATATTTGGATACATCAATAACTTTTGTTCCATTTTCCATTAAAAATTGCACTTTTTTATTTATATCAATATTATTATTAGAAAATCCAAAATCTACCTCTCCACAAGTTAAGCATTCAAAAACAGGTTCATGTTGTTCACCATAATATAATACGATATCATGATTACAATATTTTCTTTTAGCTTCTTTTTTTTGCTCTATCCTTTGTAATTCCTCTTCTAATAATGTTTTTCTTTTTTCAGTTTCCTTTAATATTATTCTACTCATTAATAAATTTGATAATTCTTCCATGTTAATCCTTCTTTCTTATTTTTTCTATATCTTTAATTGCTTCTTTAAATAATTTTATTGTATTTTCATAACTTATTAAATCTAGTGCTTCACTAAAAGAATAAAATCCCAATGAACTTATTTCTTTTTCTTGTTTACATAGTATACCACTTTCTTTTCTTGCAATAAAATAAACAACTTCTTTTAATACATCATTTTTAACAAAATAAGTTTGCGTATATCTATAACCTTGTAATATTTTAACTTTCAATCCTGTTTCTTCATAAGTCTCTCTAAGTGCACATTCTTCTTCGTTTTCACCTTTTTCTATATGGCCTTTGGGAAAAGCAATATGTCCATCATTTTGTTTGACAAGTAATACTTTATCATTGTCAATAACTATACAGCCACAGCTTTTTTCTTTTATCATTACTACACCTCCAAAAGCATATTAATTATATCAAAAAAATAATTATAATTCAAAGAAATTTATGTAAATGTTAGACTTTTAATATAAAAGTAATAAAAACTAACTATTATAAAAACAAATAGTTAGTCTTTTCTATAATTAAAATTAACTCTATTTTGGTGCACGTGAAGGGACTTGAACCCCCACGAAGAAAACTTCTGCAGATTTTGAGTCTGCCGCGTCTACCATTCCGCCACACGTGCATATATAAATTATATCATATTTTTTTAGATATGGAAGAGAAAAAAGAAAAAAAACTAAAATTTAGTCTTCTTTCTTCTTTTTATCCATCCAATCTTTACCATCAACAATTCTTGCACATAACATAGAAGATGATGCGTCTCCTACTACATTTAACATAGTAGCAGGTGGATCTATAATTGCAGCAATTATTGTAAGAATAGGAAGTGCTCCCATTGGGTAACCCATCATTGAAATAATTAAAGTTTCTGATATTGTACCCCCACCAATCGGTACAGCAGTTATTAACAAATTAGCGATTAATGCTACTATTAGTACTTTACCTATTCCACCAATTCCACTTACATCTGTTCCAAATAAGCATACTAAGAACATTATTTTAAATACACTACCTATAATTGAACCATCTTTATGAAAACTTGTTCCTAAAGGAATTATAGTTTCTGCTATATCATCTGATACTCCTATTTTCTTTGAAGTTTCAACATTAACAGGAATACATGCAGCTGAAGAACAAGTTGCCAAAGATGTAACAGTTGAAGGAATAGCATTCTTCCAAAATGCTTTTACTCCTCTTTTTCCTGCTGCCATATAAGCATATACTGTGTACATTATGAAATAGAATAAGACTGCTACTACGGTATACAATATAAATGTTTTTAAGTATCCTACGGCAATTGTTGCTCCAAAAGTACCTACTAATGAAGCAAAGTAACATCCAAGTCCTATTGGTGCATAATACATAATTATATGCACAAATTTAAGAATTACTTCATTCGCAGATATTAAAACCTTTAATAAAGGTTCTGCTTTTTCTTTAGCCATTCGCATAGCTACTCCAAACATTATTGAAAATATAACAATTGCTATTACATTATCTTTTGATAATAATTTTGAAAAGTCATTAACACTTATTGCTTCTACTGTTCTTCCAAGTAAATTTAATTCAATATCTTCTACTTCTTCATCAGAATCTAATACTAATGATTCTTTGATTGCTTCACCATCCGTAGTATCTACTAAATCAATATAATAAGTACTTACAAAACCAATAATTACAGCGATTAAAGAAGTGAACACAAAAACCCCTACTATTGTTCTCATAATTTTACCAAGTCTTTTTGGTTCTTTCATTTTAGCTATAGATGTTGAAATAGTTAAAAATATAAGTGGAACTATTATTACTAATAATAAATTTAAAAATAAATCTCCTAATGGACTTACCACTTTAGCATCCTCTTTAAATATAACTCCTACTATTGCTCCAACAATTATAGCCCCTAATAAAATAATTGTTGATTTATAATTTTTCCAAAATTTCTTCACAAAATTTCCTCCTTCTTACTACATTATAGTATTGCAGGCATAAAATTACCACATATATTATTCCACACCGATATTTGTTTTTCCACACAAAATACCCATATTATGATATAATATTGCATGGAGGAATACTTATGAATAAAAAATATATAAAAATGAATGATAACAATAATCATTTATCTATCGGTAATTTTTGTCGTATAATTAAAGAAAATTCTTTAAACAAATCTTTTGCTGGCCAATCAGAAATATTTAGTACTGTATTTAACATTGATAATATTAATGATTCTACAATTAATAATTATTGTATTGGATGCCGTTCAATCGGAAGTGATTATAAAGAAATATTTTATAATTTTAAAGATAAATATAATAAAAACAAATTATTTATGTTAGATATCATCTTAAACTTACTATCATTAATTGATGGATATATTTATACTGAAGAATATAAAAATGTTGAATTTATAAATAACAGTAATAATTTAAAAAATATATGTAATAAATTATATAATATTGCTAAAAATGATACTACGATAAGCAATAATTTTACTAATAAGATTCATACTTATTTAACTAATAATAATTTATATGAATGTATGTGTGAAATGCTTTTCTATATAGTTCTTGAAAAAAAACAACCAATATACATAGATAATTTAGTAAAAGAAACAATTGAAAACATACTAAATAATACTAATATTTCTATAAACGATTTAGAAAATTTTCTTAAACTTCAATTTAATGATGGTATTAATTATAGTTATTCTATAAAAAAGCTTGTTAAAGAAAATAATCCTTATGCTTGTTTTGAATTAGGATTAATGGAATATAATGGTGAAATAGCAGGTTATCCTCGTTATAACAAAAGTTATGAATATTTAAAAATAGCATCTAGTTATAATCATCCAAGAGCAAACTATTTAATAGCTAGAATGTTATTAAATGGATATATTGGAAACAATACAAAAAAAGATATTGATTTAGCATGGAATTATTTAAAAAACGCTGAAAAATTAGGTAGTATTGCCGCTTTAAATACAATTGGATTGATTTACTTAAACAAAAATGATATCAATAATGCCGTTACATACTTTAATAAGGCTATTGAATATAATTATGTCTACTCTTATAATAATTTAGGTAAAATTTATGAAGATCAAAAAGATTTTACAACAGCTTTTGATTATTATATAAAAAGTGCTAATTTAGAAGAAAGTTGGGCATGTAACAAAGTTGGTGAATGTTACAGATTAGGAATAGGAACAGATATTGATATGAAAAAGTCATATTATTATTATAATTTAGCTTTAAATGTTCCAATAAAATTAATTGATAATTGGAGTAAATTTAATTTAGCCAAATATTTTTATCTAAATGGAAATTATGATGCAAACATTGAAAAAGATGAAGAAAAAGCAATAAATCTATTTAAAGACGCATCAGAAAATGATATATTTGATGCTACTTTAGAACTTATTTATTATTACTCTAATAAATATATTATTACTAAAGATAATATATATTTAAAATATACAAATGATTATATTACAAAAATTAGCACTCACAAGGATTATAATCAAAAATATAAAAAAGAAATTGAACAACAATTATTACATATAAAAAATAAAAAAGAAGCTAATATTGATACATTGATCTAAATAAAAAGTTGATATAAGATTTTATTATCTTTTATCAACTTTTATTAAATTATTATAAACTTCTTCTAAGGCTCTACCAATATTACTCTTACATTTATAATCTTTTTCATTCATTTGATAATAACCTGTTTTTGTCATTTGTTTACTTCTATCTGATGCAATATATACAAGTGCATATTTAGAATCAACAATATTTAGTATTTTATCAATAGATGGATAAATCACTTTATCAACTCCCTCTCCTATATTATTACAATACTACACATTCTTTTTTTTATCAATAGATTTGACAACAACTAGACATTCTTTTTAAAGTACTCATCAATTTTCCAAATAATTCTTTTGTAGTCTTCATCTTCTAAATAAGAAGAATCAAGTGCACTTGCTTTTGCTTTCATATAGCGATAATCTACAAAAGAAGAGACTATATTAAATAATGCTACCCCATCTTTTTCCAATATATTTAATGCTTCTTTTATTGGGTCTCCATTTACTATAGTATCAATAGATTTAGATAATATCTCTAAAATGCGAAGTTCACTTTCCCCAATTGAATGATTTTTATAGTCTTTACTATAATCATAAACAAATCTAATATTAGAAATACCTACCATAGCTTCTAATTTAACAACATGTTCTAAAAGTGCTTGCTTTATTTTCGTTGGTCCTACTTCTTTAATAAGACTTCTTGCACCATAATCATCAGAAAAAGCTGTTGCATCACCATAATCTACAAACTTGATAATAGCTCCAATTAACTGCTCTTTTACATATTTTGCAGCAGTTGGTAAACAACCCCTATCTATTTTATTCATAATACTTGCATCCACACTACCAACTCCTTAGTATAATAATTATACCAAAAACTAGAAAAAAAAGAAATATTATTTTCTAATATTTCTAATCTACTTTACGACAATATTCACAATCTTATTTGGAACAACAATTACTTTAACTACTTCTTTTCCTTCAATATGTTTTTGAACATTTGATGATGCCATTGCTTCTTTTTCGACATTCTCTTTTGTTTCATTTTGTTTAATCTTAATTGTATCTCTTACCTTACCATTTACTTGTACAGCAATTGAAATAACATCATCAATAGTTTTGTCTTCATCATATATAGGCCAACTTGAATTTTCTACAAGTATCTTATTACCTAATATTTCATTTAATTCTTCAGTTATATGTGGTGCTACTGGATGTAATAATTTAATTAAAACCATATAATCATCTTTTGATATGCTACTAGCATCAGTATAACTATTTACAAGTTTCATAAGTTCAGATATAGCAGTATTATATTTCATTGTTTCATAATCTTCACTTACTTTCTTAATTGTTTTATTAATTATTACTTCCAATTCTTTTGTATACCCTTCTTTATCATTTAATTTATCTTTTAAATTATATATTTTATCCAAAAATCTGCTTACACCTTTAATAGCATTATCATTCCAAGGACAATCAAGTGCATAGTCACCCATAAATAAGATATAAGTTCTAAGAACATCTGCTCCATATATATCTACTACTTCATTAGGATCTACGACATTTCCTTTACTCTTACTCATCTTATCTCCATCAGGTCCAAGTATTAAACCTTGGGCAGTTCTTTTAGCATAAGGTTCTTTAGTAGGCACTACTCCAATATCGTATAAGAAATGATGCCAAAATCTTGAATATATAACATGTCTTGTTACATGTTCCATACCACCATTATACCAATCAACTGGTAACCAATATTTTAACTTATCCATACTTGCTAGTTCATTATCATTATGTGGATCAATATATCTTAAATAATACCAAGAAGAACCTGCCCATTGTGGCATAGTATCAGTTTCTCTTTTAGCATCTCTTCCACATTTAGGACATTTACAATTAACAAAACTCTCTATCTTTGCAAGTGGACTTTCTCCATCAGTTCCAGGAGCAAAATTATCTATTTTAGGGAGTCTTAAAGGTAACTCTTCATAAGGTACAGCCACATTACCACAATGTTCACAATGAACAATAGGAATAGGTTCTCCCCAGTATCTTTGTCTATTAAATGCCCAATCTTTCATCTTATATTGAGTTGCTGATTCTCCAATTCCCTTTTCTTTCAAGAATTCAATCATTTTACTAATAGCATCTTTTTTATTATCTATTCCATTTAAGAATTCTGAATTAATCATTACTCCATCCCCTATATAAGGAAGAGTATCATCACTAGGATTCTTAATTACAGGAATAATATCAATATTAAATTTTTTAGCAAAATCATAATCTCGATCATCATGAGCAGGTACAGCCATAATAGCCCCTGTTCCATATCCCATCATTACATAATCAGATATATAAATAGGTACACTCTTACCATTAACAGGATTAATTCCACGAATACCTTTAATAAGTACTCCAGTCTTATCTTTAACTAACTGTGTCCTTTCAAATTCTGTCTTCTTACTAGCAACTTCCCTATATTTATATATTTCATCCATATTAAGGATAACATCTTTATTCTTATCTATTAAAGGATGTTCAGGAGCAATAACCATAAAAGTAACTCCAAATAAAGTATCAGGTCTAGTTGTATATACTTTTAATTTATCTTCTATATTTTCAACATCAAAAGTAACAAAAGCTCCAGTTGACTTACCTATCCAATTTTCTTGTTGTAATTTAACTCTTGGTAAATAATCAACATCTTTAAGTCCTTCAAGTAACTTATCAGCATACTCTGTAATTCTTAAATACCATACATCTTTTTCTTTTTGAATAACTTCATTATGACATATATCACATTTACCACCTTGTGAATCTTCATTAGATAAAACAACTTTACAAGATGGGCAATAATTAACTAAAGTTTTATCACGAAATGCAAGTCCATGTTCAAATAATTTTAAGAATATCCATTGAGTCCATTTATAATAATTTTCATCAGTTGTATCTATTGTTCTTCCATAATCAAATGAAAAACCAACTCTTTTTAATTGATTAGTAAAATTTTTTATATTATTATCAGTTACAATTCTTGGATGAATACCTGTCTTAATTGCATAGTTTTCTGTCGGAAGTCCAAAAGCATCAAATCCAATTGGAAATAATACATTATATCCTTCCATTCTTCTTTTTCTAGCAATTACTTCAAGTCCTGAATAAGCTTTAATATGACCTACATGCATACCTGCTCCTGACGGGTAAGGGAATTCTACTAAACCATAAAATTTCTTTTTACTATAGTCTTCCCCAGTCTTAAATGTTTCATTTTCTTCCCAATATTTTTGCCACTTTTCTTCTATATTTTTAAAATTATACATTGTCTATTCCTTCTTTCTTTTGATAATATCTTCCTAAAAGTCCATAACATATTATAATAAGAAGTATTAGTAATACCATTCCTATTAATAATTGCCATATAAAACCTTCTACTAAGTATACCACTATTATATATATTGTTGATATAATAAATGTATTTATAAATGAGTATGTCCATAAAAATTCTTTATATTTAATTTTATTTATATCTAATTTATACATACTAACTAAATAATATAATTCTACTGGTACTTTATTCTTATTTAATCTTTTCTTTTTTCTAACATATAAGAAATAATTAATAATAAATATTATTATAAATACAATTAAATATTCTAATATAATTCCTATCATACCATTATCTAACATAAACATGCCTCCTCATAATATAAAAATACACCCCTATTCCTAGGAGCGTATATACGCGGTACCATCCTACCTTATTACTTTTATTTATAACGGAATTACCCGGTCATAAGACAACTAAAAAGACAAGTTCATAATTATTCCTTATAAGTTTCCACCAAGCACTTATTCTCTATAAAAGTTCTAATTATTACTACTTCTTTTTTTCGTTTTTATGTTATTATACTATACTTCTTTTATATACTCAAGTAATTTTAAAAATAAAGTTACAAATTTTGGCTCTAATTTATATTTTCTTAATTTTCTAATTTCAATTCTTTTCTTCTTTATTGTCATATCACTAAACATAATTGCATCTGCTTTTTCTTTTAATGTCGTTTCAATTTCTAAATCATCAATTATATTAGCAATATCATCATTAATTAAATTAACTGCTTCTATTTCTGCATTATTTCCTTTACAATTAATTACTAAACTACCCATAACAGATACATTATTAATTTCTACTATAAAATCAGTTTTCTCTATATATGTTTTAACAGGAATAGGAGTTCCATTAAAAAATGCCGATCCAAGACACTGTCTTATATTTCTAAACCTAATTTTATAGTTACGAGTATTAGGTACTGAGCCACTTCTTCCTTCAAGTGGTCTGATTGTCAAAGTATAATTATCTTTTTCATAACGATATTCAAAATTAGTAATTAAATAATCTCCATTTTTATAATTATCTGTAAGTCCATCATCCTCATACATATTATATACATTATTAGCACCAGGAAATACATGTACTTCTAAATTAACAGGATTATTAGTTCCTTTATCATTTGAAAGTGGAATAATTGCTCCTGCTTTACAAAATACTGGATAATCTTCATCTTTGTAAAAACTCATATAATATTTATCTCCCGGATATTTTTTACCACTTATATAGTCATACCATATACCACCCGGTACAAATACTCTTTGGACTACTCTATTCATAATCGTATTTTTCTTTTTAGTTATTGGCGCTACAAACACTTGACTTCCAAAGAAATATTGATTTTTATATAATGGTTCATCATATATTCTAGGATACTTATAATAAAATGGTTGAACAATCGGAGCACCTGTTTTATGGTATACATAACTTTCACTATACAAATATGGAATAAGTCTATGTCTTAGTTGCATATATTCACGAATTACTCCAAGATTCATTTGGTTCCATCTCCATGGTTCTCTTTTATAATATTTTCCTCCATCACTTGCAAGCAAAAATATTGGACTAAAAGTACCTAGTTGAATATAACGCATATAAAGTTCACTACTCTCAATACCACCATGAAAGCCTCCTAAAGCATGAGCTATAAAACTAACACCAATATTAGAAGCTGATAAATTATAGTAAGGAATTGCATTAATAGTTTCCCAACTCGCATTAGTTCTTCCAGTGTATATTACAGGATATCTATGTGGTGCTATCATACTATTTCTAGATAGTATAAGTCCTCTCGTTCCTAATATTAAAGGAAGTTCAGTATAGTGATAATGATTAAGCATCCATAAATTAGTTAAGTTTTTAGGATCATTATACCCAATGTTAAAGAAAGTTACTCCTTGACTTTGTAACGGTTTTACAAATAAATTAAAATATAAAGCTAATCTTGTCATATCTAAGGGAAGAAGTGATAAATTACTAGTTCCTCCTAAATACTTACTCATTTCTGGATACATTTTATCTGATGATCCTACTCCTAATTCTGGATTTATCTTAACCGATAACTTTATATCTTTACTTCTTAAAAAATTAACTATATTACCTATATCTATTAAATTACTATCAAATGCAAAATTATTAATATTATCATGCCATTTGTCTCCAAGTACCATAATAGAAAGTGGTATATCATTATCTTCAAACTTATTTATAACATTATATATATCATTAGTACTATATCTTTCATTCTTATACCACCAGTTACCCAAAGCATATCTTGGTATTAATGATGGATAACCAGTAAGCTCATAATAATCTTTTAAACATTGACCAAAATCTCTTCTATACACAAATAAATAAACATCAATCTCAGGATTTTCTCTACTAATAAAGTTATCTTCACCATTTAACACTAATGAATTGGAGTCATCAATCGCAGTAAATCCATCCATTGAATATAATCCTTTATTAAGTTTTAAATTACCAGTAAAATTATCAAGTGAATAATTAATTCCTCCAAAGTTTCTTACCTCAGGATTACCATAATACCATTCTTTATCACTATCATTTAAATTAACTTTTAAAGTATTACCTGTTGCTATTTTATTACCTACAAAAGGTTTATTTTTAACATATGCTAGTGTAAAATACTTTGTCTTTATTTCTAATAATGATTCAGTTTCTGTTACATTAAAATTAATCGGAGCAAAATTTCTAAATGTTACTAGTTCCGTTGGTCTATCTTCAAATACACCACTAGGACTATACTCCATTCTAATAAGTCTATCAGTAAGTACAGTAAAACGATACTTCTCTCCTTTAACAAAAGAAGCCTTATTAGATTTAGCATCAAATACATTTTTTATAAAATAAGAAGACATACTAGCCATGCTATCACCCTTTATTCTAATACTATATAAATTATATAATAATTAAGGTTAAATTACAAGTATCTTTTTAACTTAGTATTACTTCTTTTAAAGTACCCTTTATAACTATTTAAACTTAATATATATTTATTATAATTATATTTCTTTAAATATTTAAGTCTTCTATTTATCTTACTAATAGTCTTTTTATTATACTTAATAATTATTTTGTTATTATTTACTTTATAAGTATAACCTAAAAAAGATACACCAATATTTAATCTATATATATTACTCTTATGATTTATTTCCAAATCTATATTATTTAATTTACTTTCAATATCTTTAAACCACCTATTTAACTTTCCTTTATCTTTGTTTAACAAAACTAAATCGTCCATATACCTAATATAATATTTACACTTTAGTTTTTCTTTAATATAAATATCTATATCATGTAAATAAAAATTAGCTAGTATTTGATTAGTAAGACATCCAATAGATAAACCAATACCATTTTTATATAAAGGAATACTTTTAAGTTCTTCTATTTTAATATTCTTTTCTTTATTACTTATATTTAATTTATTTAATCTATCTATTTCTTTATTTACTATACTAGTTATTTCATCATTAATATAACTACTATCAGTACTATCTATTACTTGATATATTAAATTTAAACATTCCTTATCCTTAAATTTTTTTTCTAGCATATTCTTTAATTTATCATGATTGATATTATAAAAATACTTCTTTATGTCTATTTTTAATACATATATATTATTAATACATAACTTACATATATATTTATTAAATAACTTATATGCATATTCACATCCCTTATTCTTTCTTGTAGCAACAGTACTATCTATTAAACATCCTAAATTAAGTATTAATATATAATAACTAATAAAATAATTAACCAGTTTATCACTAATACATTCACTCATAATAATTCGATATTTTTTATCTTTAATTAAAAATATATTATATTTACTGAATATATAATTGTTATTATATAATCTTTCTAATATATCCATAATAAAACAATTCTTATATTTAATATAATTATATAAATATTTCTTATTATTTATATTTTTAATAAGTATACTAAATACATCACTAATATTACTATAAGTAACTATATTATTATATATATTATTTACTCTTTTCATTATTAATCCAAGTAATACTCATCTTTCTTATTTCATTTAATATTCTTACAAAAACAATAAATCTTTTTTTATTAATTATATTTAAATGGAGTAATATTCCTATATACATATCAATCATATAAATAGATACTAGTACTTCTTTTTGGTATTTATTTTTAATACTACCAGTATTAATATTAGATTTAATTAAATAATAATTTAAATTAATAACAGATTCTTCTAATCCCTTTCTATATAAATAATGAATTTTAGGGATATTATTTATGATATATTTTTCCATATACATAACTAAATATTTACTCTTATTATATATTTTAAATTCATTCATAGGCTATCCCTTATCTTAATTAAAGTATCTATATCATAATTTATTAATATATTATTTATTTCTTTAATAAGAATATTACATCTTACTTTATTATATCCTAGTATTAAATAACTAGAATATACTTCACTATCTCCATATACTATTTCATTATCAATAATGTACCCTATATTTAATTTATTTAATTTATTACATATATTTACTTTATTAGTAATAGGAAAACATACTTTAGAATCTACTTCTTTATAATTAAATATATAACTCATAATATAACTATCTCTAAAATATGTATAATAAAAGTATCCTCTTTTAATAAATACTATTTTATCTTCATTATTTAATTTTAATTTATTATATTCTTCTAACATAATATCACCAGATTAAATATAATATATAACTATACAAATTAAATATATTTATTCAAATAGAATACTTTTATATATTAAAAATATTTATATATTAAATTATAAGCGTGATAATCATGCTTAATAATTTAATTAATAGAAGAATTGAACTAGGGTATTAAACAAAAAGATATAACTACATTTTTAGGATATAGTATATCATCATATTCTAATATTGAAAATGGGAATAGATATATTAATATAAATACTTTAAATATACTGGCATATATTTTAAATATGGACACTTTATCAATACTAGGTATAATTCCTTTTTATAGAAAATTAGATGATATTAGCAAATATTATATTAAACTTAAATATAATTTAGATGATACTAAAATATCTAAGTTATATAATAAAGATGTATATGATATAAGAAAATAATATATACTTTGGTATATTGCTCTTTCATTACTTACTAAAACAACATGTTAAGTATATATTAGTATTTAGGAATATATCCAAGGAATACTCTTATTTCCTTTATATTATAACCCAAGTTAAAGTTATAGCCATAGTTATACTTTAACTCATAAGTTTATTAGGAAGTTACAGGCGAAGGCCGTTAGAGTTGTTCACGGTGTCCGTGTTGATGGAGGCATCATTGTTGACATTCCATGCGTTAGCATTGCCATTGTTAAAGTCGTTAGGACTTATGTTAGAGTATCCCTATATCCTTATATTAGCATATTATTTTGTTTAATACTTAAAATATTCAATATGAATATTGTTTAAAATTTTATTATAATTAATCTTAAAAAAGAAAGGAGTAAACGATCTTATTAATTAAACTTGTATCTCATGTAGACACAATAAAATTAGTAAGATCATAAAATCCCTACGAAAAGGGTTTCGTAGGGATTATTTAGATATTAAAATTAATTTATGATACTATTTCAAATGGTTGATTCATTGTTCCATTACCAGAAAATGTGATATCAGATTTGAGTGAAATTACAGGGCGAAGGCCGCGAGAGAGAAACGCGGAGGAGATGAGGACGGAGGCATCATCGTTGACATCCCATGCGAAAGCAGAGCCTTCGTCGAAGCTGCCAGGACTTATTAGCCAATACCAATTTCCACTATATAAATAATATGAAGCATTCGCAGACATATTACCAATACCTACACCAGCCATATTAACTTCATCTGCTGTTAACAATCCAACTGGATATGTTAAATTACCATTACCTAAAGAACTGGATGTTGTAAATTTATCGTTTGTCTGAGTACATTTTAATGTTGGATTATAATTGGTAGGTATACCTTCAGAAGAAATTTCAATTCTACTATATAATCCATATGCTGTTTGTTGTGAGCCTGTACCATTTCCAGTAAAACCAAATGATGGCAAAGAAACTACTTTCCTATCAGAGCAATAAATAGCATCAGCTACATACTGACTATATCCAGCATCGACAATATTAGTTTTATACCAATTATCATTGGCAGTTTTTATTGTGCTATTATTAGTGTTTGCATGAGTTTCTTCATAAGTATCAGAACCTGGGGTTCCATACATATATCCAACATAAGCATTATCATTATAACTACTATTAAATGCGGTAGTACCTACTTGTCTATCTGTGCTAGATTCTCCATTTGCATGTGCACTAGTTCCATCATATATCATTCTAATAGTACCGTCTCCATTTATTCTTATTATTCGCCAGTAATATCCGGCAAATTTAACATAATTATTTTCAACAGCTCCTCTAAAATAATATGATGTTCCTAAATCATCTTCGGCTGCATATATCCCATTAGTAGTCTCACAAGTAGATTCATCACTACAACTTGCTTGGGCAGTTTTACTAAAGTCAGGAGTTCCATCACTTACACTTAATCCCAATTTAGTTAATGTTGCAAGTGCTGGATCTTGATCACTGGCATCAGCATTCAATACAAACTTAAATGTTTGATTTTGCATTGTTTCAGGATTAGCAAAATTTGTTCCATCTATCCATATATATAACTTATATGTAGAAGTTGCACTTTCTATCTTTTGATTAGATGCTATTGTTATCTTATCTCCTTGATTATTATTCTTAAAGTTACCTTTACCTACTAAAGCATTATCTTTATATATTTCCCATATAAAACTTTCTTCTTTTAATCCATTAGGTAGTGTTTCCAATGTTAAATATAAATTTAAATATGCTGTTACTGGACTACTTGCTGTAATAGTCTTTTCTATTGCATAACCTTTTTCTACTCCTACTTCTTTGGTTGATACTGGTCTTAATTTAGAACTAGTAATATCAGAACCTGCATCAAATGTTACATCTACTCCTCCTACTGTAAAAGATACTGTTGTGTTATTACTACTTTGCCATGTATACCATGCTAGTGTTCCTCCGGATATTGCTGCTATTACACATAATATTCCAAATATTATATAAAACTTTTTTCTATGTTCTTCTGGTATTGCTTTAAACATATATGCTCACCTCTATGATAAAATAATATCACATTATTATTTTTTTATCAATAAAATTATTCAATTTGAATAATTTTATAAAAAGCAGATACCTAAGTATCTACTTTTACTATATCATATCTTCTAAATTATCTATTGCTTTCTTTTCGGCTTTCATCATTTTTTTCATCATCTTTTGAACATTACCATTCTTTACTTGTTGATATAATAATGTTCCTCCTACTCCAGCCATTATTAAAGCTATGCTTGATTTCATTTTCACAAGTATCATCTCCTTTAGAATATATGAGGTATTAATATACCATTATTATTATAAAGAAAATTTACATAAATATACATTATTTTTCTAAATTACAATATCTATTTATAATTTTATCTTTTAAAGTAGTTTTTCTTATTTCTACTCTTTCATTATTTACACCATTTAAAAATGATCTAGGATCTCCAACTAACATAAGTACTTTTTTAGCTCTAGTAACTGCTGTATATATAAGTTTATTATAAAGCATTCTGTTAAAAGAATTTACTATCGGCATAATAACCATTGGGAATTCACTACCTTGGGCTTTATGAACACTAATGGCATAACCATGTCTTATATTTATATACTTATCTGGTGTATAAGTAACAACATTACCATCAAAGTCTACCCATATTTCATTCCTTTTACTAGCACTTTTCTTAGAATTAATAATAGCACTAATATAACCAATATCACCATTATAAACATTATTATCAGGATCATTTACTAACTGTAATACTTTATCTCCTACTCTATATGTTACATCACTAAATTCTAATTCATTTTTTTTTGCATCTTCCTTATTAAATATATTTTGTAAAAGTTTATTTAAATTATCTATTCCATTTAATGATTTATACATTGGAGCAAGTATTTGAATATCTTTATCTGTGTATCCCTTTTCTATTGCTTTTAATACTATTTGTTCTATATATAACATTACTTCTTCATTGCTACAATTTAAAAAGTTATAATCATCTTTTTTCATAAGAAAACTTTCACTTATATCTTTATCTTTTATCTCAGTAGCAAGTATTGGTATATAAGATTCTTCCCATTGTCTATATAATGCTTTTAACTTAATTACATCAATCATATCACTATCTATTAAATCTTTAAGTACTTGTCCTGGTGCCACACTAGGAAGTTGATAATAATCCCCTACTAAAATTAATTTAACATCTCTTCTGGTTCCCTTTAATAATGAAGACATAAGAACTGTATCAATCATACTAACTTCATCTATTATTATATATTTTTCAGGATTAGGACTATACTCGTCTACTATAAAAGTATTTCTTTCTTTATCCCAGCCTAAATATTTATGAATAGTAAATGCTGGAATATTAGTAGTCTCCATCATCTTTTTAGCAGCCCTACCAGTTGGAGCAAGTAATGCTATATCATCTACTTTTGCCTTTAATTCATGTCTAAGCAAATGTACTATTGCTCTAATAATAGTAGTCTTTCCTGTTCCTGGACCTCCAGTTATTATAGTTAAATTATTATTTAAAGCTTTCATAATCGCATCTTTCTGTATACTATCATAAGTAATATGATTAGATTTTTCTAACCTACTGATACTATCTTCTAAATCTTTTATTTTTGTTTTTTTCATATCATTTAAATAACATAATCTATAAGTAATATATTCTTCTGCATCATAATAACTTTTCAAATAATATTTATCATTATCTATTACTACTTTTCCCTTTTTATTTAATAATATAAGTAATTCTTCTAACTTATCTTTATCTATATTTTTTATATAATTATATATATCATCTATATATAAATAAGTATCACCATTATTAAAACATAATTCTTTCATTGCATATATAATAAATGCTTCAATTCTTCTATCATCATCTTTATCTATTCCCATATTACTAGCTATATCATCAATTATATTAAAACTAAATTCCATATCATCAATCAAATTATATATATTATCTTTTATTTTATCTAAAGAACTATTTCCATATTTTTTTAATATATTCATAGCTTCTTTATTATTAAATCCTAAACTAGTCATTTCCATTACTATTTTACTAGATCCTTGATAGTCAGTTAATATATCATGAATTTTATTAATCCTCTCAATTGTTAATCTAGGAATTTCTAATAATTTATCTTTATCATTAAGAATTATATCTAATGTTTTATCTTTAAATTTATCTACTATTTTTGTAGCAGTTACTTCTCCAATTGGAAACATATCACTAGATAAGAATCCTACTAATTCTTCTTCTTTTGTAGGTATTTCTACTTCATAAGTATTTACTTCTAATTGATCTCCATATTTATTATGTTTTGTATATTCTCCATAAAATTTATATGTTGTACGATAATTAAGTTCTGGTAATGTTCCAATTATATGAACATGTTGTTTATCTTCTAATTCTTTTATATCAGTATCTTTTATTTTTACTACTGCTACTGTATAATTATTTATTTCATTAAAATATATTGTCCTTTTTAAATTGCATTTTATATATCCCATAAAGTATCACCACATTAAGATTATATCATAAAAAAAAATATCTAAAAAGATATTTATTCATGAGTTTGTTCTGCTGAGGCATGAATATAACCGGAATATGATTTTCCTATATATGTATTATCTACAATAGCACCATCTACCCATACATAAATTGTATAAGTAACTAATGACTTAGTTAAATTTACAGTTGCTAATTCAATTGTTCCATCAGTTACATTACCACTTGATACTTCTGAACTACCATTATAAACAGCATATTTAACAGCACCATCCGCTAAACTTATTGCATTACCAGAACTGTTAGTAGTTAATTTAATAGTTCCTGTTCCTCCTATATTACAACCAGAATCTATTCCTATTTGTACAGTAGTAGTTTTACCACCACTATAATTTGCCGAAGGAGTTATTTGACCAGATATATTTTGTCCATTAACATAATTTATAGTAAAACATTCAGTTGTTCCTCCCAAAATAGTATTACCACTAGTCCATGTAAACCATGCATAAGTAAGACCCGCTATTAAAGCAATAAATGCTAACACTCCTATTACGGTTCCTATAAGCTTATGTTTCTCCATGAGTATCACCTCTACAATAATAAGAATACCATAAATTGACTTAAAAAACAACATTTATATTTAAATAAAATACTGTTTTTAATTTTTTTTCTTTTTTTTTAAAATTAGTATTGACAAAAAGATGAACTTCCATTATTATATTAATCACCAATTCAAATTTTAAGCGAATTGGTGCTAGTATCACACTAGCCAACCCCTTTTTATTCTTTTTGGAAGAGACTCTTCGGAGTCTCTTTTGTTTTATGTATAATTATGAAAAGAACAAAAGTCAAAATAAATTTTGACTAACTTACCTCACGGTAAGTTTTTTCTACTTCACAAGAATTTATATTCCTCCATAGACCAGTTTCGGATAGTCGCTACCCTACTTATATTAAATCGTCAAAATTTATGACATCATTAGTTCCCTTTCGTAAATTTTAATATATATCTTTAATCCTTCACACATTATATTTATTGCTGCATTTAAATCTCTATCATGTGT
>CALVXP010000008.1 GCA_944371525.1 uncultured Bacilli bacterium
TTGTTGCAATTCAATATTATACAACTTGAGTCACTTTTTTTATACAGAAATGTATCACATCAATTGTAACACAACATCTGTTTTTAGATAAATTTCATTTTTTTCTTGACTAATAATACTATTTATTGTACAATATTTATGCATTTAGCAGCGTTATTCTCATATTTTATAATGTGTTATGTATAAGTAATTATCTGCTGCATAACGAAAGTACGACAAAAACACCCTATAAAAGAAAGAGAATCCTCTAAAAGCGGAAGGAGGAAAGAAAAATGGCAAGATATACAGGCCCAAATAACAAAAAAGCTAGAAGAGTATCTTTTTCTATATTAGAAAATGGCAAAGATATTGCAAGAAGACCTTATGGTCCAGGACAACATGGTCAAGATAAAAAGAAAAAACCTTCTAACTATTCAGTTCAGTTAACAGAAAAACAAAAAGTTAGATTCATGTATGGTCTTAGTGAAAAACAATTCAAAAAATTAGTTAATGAGTCTGGTAAAATGAAAGGTGTTCATGGTGAAAACTTATTAATTTTATTAGAAAGTAGACTTGATAATATCGTATATAGAATTGGGTTTGCTACTACAAGAAGAGGAGCTAGACAATTAGTTAACCATGGACATATCTTAGTAAATGGTAAAAAAGTTAACATACCTTCTTATAGAGTTAAAATCGGTGATGTTATTTCATTAAAAGAAACTTCAATGAATCACCCAGTAGTTCTTGCTTCATTAGAAGCTATGAACAAAAGAGTTGATTATATTTCTTTTGATGCTAATAAAAAAGAAGCTACTTATGTTAGATATCCTGAAAGAAGCGAATTAAATGCTGATATCAACGAATCATTAATAGTAGAATTCTACAGTAGAGTTTAATTTAAACTCTACTTTTTTTATAAGAAAAAACAGTTATAAAACTGTTAATTAATAAAATGACCAAATTTTGCTTTATCTTCATAACAAATATAATATAAGTTTAAATCTTCAATAATTTTTTTAGGGATACATTTATTATATAAATTCTCTTCAACATCTAAAATTCCCTTATCACTGTCAACATAAATTGAAAGAGGTTCTTTGATTCCTATTGCATAACTAAGTTGAACACTACACCATCTTAAATTATATTTTTTTAAATAATCTTTTGCTATTTCTCTTGCCTTATAAGCACCACTTCTATCTACTTTACTAGGATCTTTTCCACTGAATGCTCCACCACCTACTTTGGCAAAAGAATGATATGTATCTACTACAATTTTTCTACCAGTAAGTCCGGCATCACCTTCAAAACCACCAATTAAAAATTTACCTGTAGGATTAATTAAAAACTTTTCTATTTTAATATCATATTCATTACAAATTTCTATACATTTATCCTTAATTAATTTATCTGTTATTTCTCTATGTAACTCATCATTTTGATATGATATAGTGAATGTTTTTATTTTTTGTAGTTTCATATTATCATCATAGTATCCTGTAATTTGCGCTTTACCATCAGGTAATAAATAATTACATTTCTTTCTTTCATCGTCATACCACATACTTAACTTTTGCAATATTACTATCGCTGTTGGCAACAGTTCTTTAGTATCATTACAAGCATAGCCAAACATCATTCCTTGGTCTCCTGCTCCACCTATTTCATCATTTGTACCCATTGCAATATCTTCACTTTGCTTACCTAAATTATTAATAATTTCATAGTTATTATTATATCCAACATCTTTAAGTACCCTATTAACAATTTTTTCAATATCAACATTACCTTTGGAAGTAACTTCTCCAGTAATAAAGATTTTTCCTTTTCCACCCATAACTTCAATTCCACATCTTGAATTTATATCCTCTTTTAAATAAGCATCTAATAATGCATCACTAATTTGATCACAGACTTTATCTGGATGTCCTCGAAATACAATTTCATTTGAATATAATTTCATATTCTTCTCTCCCTTCATTTTATGAAACAAAATAAAGAAAAAACAGGCTAGAAACCTGTTTTAGCTCCTTATCATCCGGCTTTAGCACCTAATCTAATAGGTTGCTGTAGTTTCATTGGGCCAGTCCCTCCACTACTCTTTATAAGGTTTCATATATAATATTATAGCATAAATTAACAATTATGTTCCAACTATGTTAAATAACTTACAAAGAATATGTAAAATTAACATTAGTTATCTTGCTTTCACTGTTTAACCAATATATATAATCTATATAATCAATATCTTTTATATTATTATTATAAACTTGATAATAAATGTAAGTTTCATCTTCATAAGAATATATTTCATTAAAATCAATAATTTTATCATTAAACATAAATTTTAATGAATCTATATCAGTAGTAGAACTCTTATCTACTTTTAAATATAATGAATATTATCTATAACTATTATTATAATTAGTTACTTTAACAGCATTCTTTTTTAAATTAGTTATTGCATATTCATCTGTCATTGGAAATAAATAATATTCTTCTATATTTACAAAATCTATTGATAAATTACTTACATAACTCATAACTGCTTCTGTTTTCTTTAAATGTTCTTCTTTTAAATTAGGCCATATTATCAAACTTATAATTATAATAAAACACAACACTACTATTTCATATAGTAACCCCTTAACTTCTTTATCCATATATACCCCCTGAAATTGATATATATACTAACATAAACAAATGTTTTTGTCAAATAAAAAGAAACACCTAATTAGATGTTTCATCTATCCAAGCATATGCTTTAATTGTTCCAATAAATGCTGAATTTTGATTTTCGTTAGTCATATTTTCATAATCCAACCATAAACTTAAATTAATATCAACACTACTCTTAGCATCAATTATTCCTTCATATAATATATATGTATCTTTTTCTATTTTTAATCCACCTTCAAGAATATCCCCCATAGTCCATATATTATTATTTAAATATTTAGGTGTGCTATTATTATAATCAATATCTACTTGATATTTAACAAAATCTGCTGGTAATCTTTTTACATTATATTTTGAATAATTATCAGTTTCTTCAATTACTAAACGATATTTTAAATCTTTATTAGTAGGATTAGTAATAGTTATATCATTACCTATCTCATCATCTTCATCATTATCTTCCATATCAACAACTAATCCAGTATCAATATCTTCTATATTACCATCCTCATCATATTTAATATTGTCTTTATCAGTAATAATTACAGTACCATCGGGATATTCAATCATTACCTTATCCTCATCTTCAAATTCTGTTACTATTGTTCCGTCAGGTAATGTATTTTTACCTACATCTTTATTTTCATTATTGATTATTTTATCAATATTGCCATCTTCATCATAAACAATATCAGTATCCTTTATTAAATATCTATCACCATCAGGCTCTACTACTTCAATTATTCCATTTTCAAATTCTGTTACTATTGTTCCATCAGGTAATATATTTTTGTCTTTAGAATTAGATGTTTCACCATTAATTGTTTTAATATTACCATCTTCATTAAATTTTATATCATCATAATCATTAACATATTTTTTATCGCCATTAGGGTAATCAATAACAGCATCTCCATCTTCATAAATAGTAATTACAGTACCATCTTCTAAAACTACTTCATATTTATTATCTTTACCAGACTCTTCAATATTTTTTATATTACCATTTTCATCATATTTGATATCACTATTCTCATCAACATATTCTTTACTACCATTTGGATGAACAATAACAGCAGAACCATCATCAAATATTATAACTTTATCTCCATTTGGAGTATCTTTTTCATATATTTTATATCCAATGTTATCTTCAATAATTTCTCTTATTCTTTTATTATCTTTATATAAAATATCTCCACTTTGTCTTACAAAAATAATTTCTCCATCATTCTTTACTACTTCCGCACTTCCATCACTATAATATTTAACAATAGTACCATCTTCTAAATTTTTAATATCAATTACCACTGCAGCATTATTATTAGGAAAACTAATATTGTTACCATCTATTTTTAAATCTTTATCATTCCTAACAACATATTCTTTATCACCAATAATAACTTTTATAGTTCCATCGCTATAATATTTTATAATATTCTGTGCTAATTTTTTTTCTTCTTTTAAGAAAGAAATACCACTTGGATTTATCTTTATTATATATTCATTATTTTTAGATAGTTTAATAGTGCTTCCATCTCTTACAAATATCTTTTTACCATTAACTGTTATTTCTGCACTTCCATCACTATAGTACTTTATAACTGTTTTATCTTTTAAAGTAACAGTATTAATAAGTCTTACATTAAGAGTTTTAGCACCTTCTTTTAGATTGCCACTATCATCTATTCCAAAGCTACCATCTTCTAAAGATGATACTCTTACAATGCTACCATTATTATTAAATATCATTGCACTTCCATCACTATAATAAATCACAGTTTTATTAGAAAAAGTTAATGTTTTTACTTCTAATATTACACCATCTTTTAAACCAATATTTCCATATTTTTTATATAATTTGTACTTAGCGTCTTTATCAGTAAAAGGCTTATTACCATTTAAATTAACATCACCACTTCCATCGTGAAAATTCATTTGTAAAGAAGTTAAAATATCGTTAGGATCTATACTACCTTTTAAATTAGATATAGCAAATTGTAATCCTATTATCAATAACATTAGGGCAAATAATAATAACATTAAGAATAATAATTTATGATTAAAGAAGAAAAGAAGGAAAGGATGCTTTTTCTTTTTTTCTTCTTCTACTACTATTTTTTTATTTTTATTATCAAATTTTTTTACTCTTAATCCATTTTCGTTATATTTCATATAATCACCTAACTTTTTATTATCTTAGTTTTTTTACCAACTGTTTTAAATAATTTCATAATATCATAAGATACAATTGCTAAACATGGAAGTAATATTACAAAAATCCAACCACTCATATCTACTAAAAAGTCTTGTAAGTATCCAAGTTTTGGCAACTTTAATATTACTTTACCAAGAACATTAGATGAAGGTGTTAATGTAGCATCAACGGTATTATTATTATCTCCTTGAGTTTGATATTCAATATCACCAGTTATAGGATCTGTATAAATATCTACAACTCTATGAGTAATGGTTATATCAGGAAGTCTTGGATCAGAAGATATAAATGTAATAACATCCCCTACTTTAATATCTTCTGTCTCTACTCTTTTAGTTAAAACAACATCTTTTACTAATATTTCTGGAATCATACTACCTGTTTCTACTACATAAGCATTATATTTAGGGGGTGTATAATCACCCTTCATTGCTCTTATTTTAATATCTGCTACATATATAAGAAGAGTTCCTCCAATTAATAATAACCATATAAATATTGCATAAGAAATTACACTTAATATAAATTTAAGTGGATTTTCTTTTTGTTTTACAACTTTTACTTTATAATGTTTTACTTTTATTTCATTGCTCATGCTATTCTCTCCCTTACTATTCTTATTTTATTATACAATAAATATATTTAATATACAAGTTAATTTAACCCAAAAAAAGACTATTATTTTATAGTTTGAATAGCCTCTACATTCAAAGTAATTTTTAAATTTTTACCTTTTTCTGCATCTTGATTTTCTTCATTTTCTTGTATCCATAACATAACTGTATATTTTTGTTTTTGTCCATGTTCTAAATATTTACTATCAGCAATTTTTATTGTATTAGTGCCATTGACATAACCAGTAGATACCTCATTACCATTATTATCAAATAGTTTATATTTAATAGAATTATTTACAAATTCATTTTCTAATACTTCCATATAAATATCAATGTTCTGATCTAATGTTCCTGTACTTTCTACTTCAAATTCATTTATATAAACATAATCAATGTCATTAATAGAAGTAGGTTCATATCTAGGTATTAAAGTAGGATTATTTATAACTTTTCCATCAATAAAATTAATAACTAAGGAACCTGTATATAATTTAGTATCATCTTCTTCTTGACTTGCCATCATAGAAAAATATGCAATAGTTATACTAGAAATCATTATCATTAAACTAAGTATTAATATTACTAAATAAAATATATCACTTTTACTAATTTCTTTCTTTTTATTCATAGTATCACCTAGTATAATAGTAACAAAAAAAGAAAAAAAATGCAATATTAAGTTTGCATTTATGCTGATACAACAAATGTAGATGTTAATTTATCTCCATATATTGATTCAAATCCAATTTTACAATCAAATGTCTTACTTTGATCTTCATTTTGTTCTCCTTCTATTTCAGATATCCAAAAAACAATATAATATGTTACTTTTTGAGGAGTTGTTGTTCCATCTAATAAAGAAGTTGTAAAATTAGTATTATTCTTTTTAAAATATACTGTATCACCAGAATTATGAGTAAGAACTAATGCATCTGTAACAGGAGTATAACTTCCTCTATTTTCAGTATATACCATATATTTTAAATTATTACTTGTATAAGTACTAGTAGATGTTCTAATAAAACCTTGCAAATCTATTGCAACACCATTATTTACTACATCTAACTTATATAATGAACATATTTCTTGTCCATCATTATCTAAACATTTATCACTTGTTTTATTAACAGCAGTTGTTACTAAATCATCATTAAGAGGTATTAATGAAGTTGACTTTTGCACTTCATAAACTTCTATACCAAAATCAGAAGTATATGTAGAACCTACTATATTACCTGAATTACTTCCTGATGCAGTAAAATATGCATAAGTTCCACCCACTACTGCTATTATTATAACAACAATAATTAATATTATTAATACTTTCTTTTTGGATGAGTTCATTGTATCACCACTTTCTATTTTAAATATATCAAATAATAAAGAAAAAAGCAAGTAATTTGCTTTTAAATATTGTCCCTATTTAATTTTATGTGGTACAACACTACCTAATCTATCTAATTTAGGGAAAGATGAAACAATAGTAGTTTCTTCTTTCTTAGGTTCATCTTTTTTCTTTTCTTCTTTTGCTTCAGTTATTAATTCATTAGTTAATTCTTCTGTCCTATCTTTTAATTCATTAAAGGTAGTATCATCATCTTCTTCAAATATTTTATCATTTACTTTAAAGTCATCGTTTCCAAATAAAACTGATAAAAAACTTTCCTTTTTTTCTTTATCTTTCTTCATAATATCTACCCTTTCTTTATATATTTAGTTTTCTTAAAATTTTCTACTGTCTTTAATATAGTTTGTTCATTTCTTTCTTTTATTTCTTTTGCTTTATTTTCTTCTTCTATTTCATCTAACTTATCTAATGATAACTTAGTTATAACACTTCTTTTAATGTTTTCCGCGGCATAACAGTTTTTTTCATACATTTTTAATTCATAGCATATATAAAATGCTGTCATACTACTTAACATCTTATGGACATCAGTCTCTAAGGTAAAATCTTCTCCTTCATAGTATTCTCCTTCAAATTCAATCGGGAATACTTTTTTTTCAACAAAATTAAAAGTTGTAGAATTATAATAATGATTATAATAAACATTAATTTCACTATAAGATAAATTTAATATAGCTTCTCTTATTATTTTTTCTATTCTACCAAATTCATCATAAAAACTTTTTTTATCAATTTTTAATATTGTTAAATCATCAGTATATTTTATTTGTTTTCCAATAATTATTTTATAACACTTTTCATCTTTTAATATTTGACTATTAATCATTGCATTAAAGTTACCACAAAAACCATAGTCACTAGCAATATATATACTAAGTTTAGGTTTTGATTTATCAGGAACTAACATATTTTTATCTAATATTAAATTTTTATTATACATAATTCTAGCCATTAATTTAGTAAGTTCTGCACTAACATTCATAAGTTCATTAGCCTTTGCTTTGGCTTTATCTACTCTAAGAAGAGAGTGAAAGTTCATAACTTTAACAACTTTTTTTAAACTTTCTGTCTTCATTATTTCACCTTCTTCTTAGGTATTGATAAATCTTTTTGTAATTTAACAATACAATTTAAACTTCTAAACATTGTATATGTAAAATATAAGAATATAAATATTACTACAAGAACTAAAACAATAAATAATAATGTATTAAAGCCTTCACTAAATATATAATCTTTAAGTATTGCTATTATATAAATTGATGCACACTCTATAAAAACACTAATAACATTTAATATTATTTTTTTATAATTTTTAGCAAATATATCAGAAAGTATTATTAATATAAGAGAAAATATTAAATATATATAATTCATTTGAAAGTTAATTAGACACCATACTAAGAATAAATAATTAATTGATATAATAGAAAATGATAAAATAGTATTATTATTCATATTTAGAAATATTCCATATAATTTTATTTTATCCATAGAAAATTTCTTAGATAAAAATTTTAAAGTAACCGCTAATATTATTAGAAATATTATAGCCACTACTGTAAAACCTACTAAATTATAAAGAACATCACTCAAATTCATAATTTCCCTCATTTATCATTAAATTAAATACATTACTACTATTCATATAGAATCCTTTTATATTTTTAAAAGATAATTCAACATTTTCTCCTTTTATATCAATGTTACCATCAAATTCTCCGATTAATGGTAAGTAATCTGCCATAATTAGTAAATTATATTCCTTACTTATTATTCTAACTAACTTAACTTCTTCATATTCAGTTAAACCATGATCAAGTTCAAATATTCTTACTTTAAAACTAGTGTGCATTATATTTACCTATATAGAAGAATTCTTTTTCATCAACATTATCATATGTACCATTTAAGATATTTTCAACATCGTTTAAAACATCATCTAATTCTACATATTCACCTTTAATGTTAGTGAATTGTTCTGATACATGTAATGGTTGTGAAAAATAATATCTAAGTTTTCTTGATCTATGGAATATATTTTTATCTTCATCTGATAATTCATCAATACCAAGTACAGCGATTATTTCTTCTAGTTCTTGATATCTTGTTAAATATCTAAGAGTTTCTTCAACTAGTTTAAAGTGTCTTTCACCAATTTTATCTTTATCAACTAATCTACTAGTAGATTTAAATACATCAATTGCAGGGTATATACCAAGTTCTGCAATATGTCTATCTAGTACTATTTGTCCATCCATATATGATACAACATTTTGAACGGCATCATCGTTATAATCATCAGCTGGTATATAAATAGCTTGGAAAGAAGTTATTGTCCCATCTTTAGTAGAACCCAATCTTTCCTCTATTTTTGATACTTCTGCAGCTGTTGATGAAGGATAACCATTACCTACTAACATTTCTTTTAATTCCATTGATATTTCACTTCGTGCTTGTATATAACGATATATATTATCAATAAATAATAGTACATCTCCTTTTTTTTCATCTCTTAAGTATTCGGCTGCTACAAGTCCTGTTTGTACACATTTACTTCTTACAACAGGGTTCTTAGACATTTGTCCAAAGACCATTGTCATATTATCAAGTAAGTTAGAAGATACTATATCATCATATAATTCTTTACCTTCCCTACTTCTTTCTCCAATTCCTACAAATATAGAATTTATTTTAGATGCATTATATAGATTATAAATAAGTTCTTTTATAAGGACAGTTTTACCTACACCGGCACCTCCTAAAAGTCCCATTTTAAATCCTTTTTGCATTGGAGCAAAGAAATCTATTACTTTAATACCCGTTTTTAACATAGATGATTCTACATTTAAATCTTTCATTGAAACAGTATTATTATTTATAAATTTTTTATTTATACTTTTAAATTCTTTATTATCAAGAACTTCGCCATAAGCATCGAATATTCTACCCATTAAGGCATCTGAATATTCCATTTTTAGTCCATCATCAACTTTTTTAACAATAGTTCCTTTTTTTAGTCCCCTAGTAGAATTTAAGCTAATACATAAAGCAGTTGTGTTAGTTATTTCAATTACTTCAAAACGATATTTAGAGTTATCAACAGCTTCTAATACATCTCCTATTTTAATAGTATTATCACTAACAACTACTTCAACACTAATTTCAAATATTGATATTATTTTACCTACTTCCATATTAACCTTCCTTTTCTACTCTTTCTACATAACTAAACAAAGTTTGCATTTCACTTTCTGATTTAGGGGAATATTTATATTGTTTTAAGTCATTAATCATTTTATTACCACGATCAATACTTTCTTTTAAGGCTGGACTAAGTTCACTAGGATCTGATAATTCATATATATCTTTAACATCCAAGTATGCAAGTAATTCTCTTCTTAATTTAGAACCAATTTTTGATAATTCTTTACTTTGAACAGCCGCTCCTAAACGAGATACAGATAATCCATAATTTATCGCCGGTTTTTGACCTTTATCAAAATTTTTCTTAGAAAGAACTATTTGTCCGTCGGTAATAGATATAATATTCGTAGAAATATAATCAGTAATGTCTCCTGCTTTTGTTTCTACGATTGGAAGTATTGTAACAGATCCTCCACTTTTATGCTGACATCCTTTTTCTAGCATTCTAGCATGAGCATAGAAAATATCAGATGGATAAGCATCTCTTCCTGGTACTTTATTACTAGTTAAAGATATTTGACGATAAATATCAGCATGTTTCTTTAAGTCATCTACTATTACTAATACATCAAATGATTGAAGCATTAATTCTTCTGCTACTGATAATGCTACATAAGGAGTTAAATATGATTTAGTAGGAAGTTCATCATTAAATGATGCCATAACAATTGTATAAGATATTGCACCATTCTTTGTTAAATCATAATATATTTCTTTTACTTCTTTTTTAGTTTTACCAATTGCAACATATATACATATAACATTTTTATCTTTTTGATTAACTATGGTATCCAAACATATTTGGGTTTTACCTGTTTTTTTATCTCCAATTATAAGTTGTCTTTGTCCTCTTCCTATCGGATACATTAAGTCTATACCTGATATCCCTGTAAGTAAGCTTCGCTCTACGCTTGTCCTATCCATTAAAGGAATATCTAAGCCATCGATAGATACTTCAATTAAGTTATTAAATTTCTTTCCTGCGATTAAGTCATTTCCAAAAATGTCTACTACTTTACCAATAGAATCAGTACTAAATAAACATTTATACTCTTTATTTAAAGAATATACTAAATCACCTGGCATAATTTTATCTTCTATTTCTGTTAAAGATACTATTACTTTATTTGGGTGTATTGCAAATACATATCCTTTAGCTTTACCTGCAATATCTACTTCATCATAAAAAGCAACATCTATAAGTCCACTTACTTCAATGTTGTATTCATTTACTTTAATAACTTTACCCGCAGAAAATATATTATTATCTTTTTTTATATCATCAATAACTTTATCGATATTTAAATCCATAATTACACATTCCTTTCATTAAGGCTAAAATCATATACTTTATTTTTAAATACTATTTTAATACCCTTATATATATCATCACTTACTATTGTCCTTACATATTTACTAAGATTATCAAAGTTATATCTTGAACTTGATACATATACTTCTACATAAGGGCTTGTTACTGATATTAATTCATCTAAATAATTAACAAAAGAATTAATATCTTCTAAATTAGTTTCTAATTTAAATCTATTATATAATTCTATTTCTTCCTTATTAAAATATTTTGGCATTGCTTCTATTAAATTAGGACTACACTCTAATTCATAAATAAGTTTACTATCTAATTTCTTTCTAATATTAGTACTAATATCATAATCTTTATCAAGCTCTATTTCATCAATAAACTTCTTTACTATTTTTCCATAATTTATTTGAAAATCATTATCCATTTTCTTTTGTAGTTCTAATAAATCTGATTGCTTATAAGATGCCTTGTTCATTAAATCTATAACATTACTATCAAACGCGTAATTATTGGAATTAACCATACTATCATCAGACTCTAGCATCGCCTTTTTATTCTCTAATTCTTTATTTATTTCGTTTAATTTTTCTTCTTTTTTATTTATTAAATCATCATATACTTGTAGTTTATCTACAAAGTATGTTTTAGTTTGTCCACTTACTGTATCTACAGTTTTCTTTAAAATTAAGAACATAAATAAAACTAGTAAGAGGACAACTATACTAAAACCAACAATTATATATATAATCATACTAAACAATTAATGGATTAAAGAATAATAAGAAGAAACAAAATGCAAATAGGAATAATAAGAATACTGATGTAATTATTAATATTGTCATTACTGAATGTACTACATCATTTTTAGTTTCAGGGTTTCTACCTACTGCTTCAGCAACACGGCCTCCTAGTAGTCCTACACCTATTCCTAATCCTAAAAAAGCAAGTCCTAACATTATACCTATACATAGTGCTGTACTAGATAAAACCATTTCCATATATTAATCACTCCTTTATTATTATAATTTTATTATAACATTATCTATATGTTATTGCAATTATTTTATTTCGTTTAAATTTGATGGTCCCATTAATAATATGATATCATCATAATTAGTTACTTTATCGCTACTTAAATTAACTTCAAAATCTTTATTAGTAGCAATTACTTGTTCTGTTGTTATTTCCATTATTTTATAAGTATCACTTTCTCTGTCATAATATTCTAAACTATTTCCAACATTTACTCTTATATATGACATAGGACTTAATGTAATTTCATCATTTCCTATTTTAATATTAGTTTCTGTTAAGAAGAAATATAAATCTACTCCATCATATAAAAAACTATTGGTAATTTCCGCGTCATATTCATTTGACTTAAGTAAATATGCTGTATTATCTTTATCCCAAGTAATTGTAGAAAAATTAACAGTTTTTTCTTGTTTATAACCAGAAAGTGGCCTTACTATTGTCATACTTTGTGGTAATAATACTTTTACTTTATCTTCTTTATAATACACAGGAACACTTGTTAAATCTATTTTTTGTTTTCCTGTATCTAAGTCTACTATATTATTTTTTCTATTTATTTTTAAAGTACCTTCATACTCTACTTTTCTTCCTGCAAAATATTGATAAAAGGAAGCTTTTTCATCTGTAGTATGATTTACATACAATCTATGAATATTATATATTGCAAATGCAAGAATTAAAATAATTATTAAACATATTGGTATTAATATTACATAATGTTTATTTATAAATTCTTTTATTTTCTCCTTTTTATTCATAATAGCCTCCTTTTATTTCATTACTACTTTATATTTAGCATCTATATCGATTGGATAACCACTAAATTTAACATTATTTACATATAATGTAGCAAATTGTCCAATATCACTATAACTAAATGAACCTGATACACTTTCTTTATTAGCAAGTGTATTACTATCAAATGTATTAGAGTACTCTACTTTACCTCCACCTTCCAAGTCACTAACTAAGTTAACTGTTAATGTATCAAGTGAATAGTCTTTATCAAGAAGTACTGTATAATAAATTGCTTTACTAGTTACTTTATCTACTCTTAAAGATATATTTGGTTTTCCAACTGTAACACTAGCTTCATCAAATTTTTCTTCTACTCTAACGCCTTCACGATAATATACATATTTAAAGGTTAAATTATATGTTATATTTGCTTTTAATCCTGTTATTATAAAGTTAGTATTCATTTTATCTAAGTAACCAACACTAACTAAAGTATTGTTATTATCTCTTACTTCTACAAATACAGATTCATATTCATCTAATGGATCGTATATTACATAATCGATAGAGATGTTTCCTACTGATGGATTTACAGAAATAATTGATGTTGTTTTTGTTTTATCAATGATATCATCAATATTTTCATCATCATCATTATTATTATTTCCTCCAGTTTGTCCTTCGTTAGTACCATCTTCTCCAGTGTTACCGCCAGTATTTCCACCAGTATTACCTTGATTATTTCCTGAATTATTATCAGAAGGATTATCATCTTCATCATCACTTGGTTTATCTTCTGGTTTTACATATTCGTTTGTACTTCCAATAATTTTCTTTAAATCTATTATTTGATCAGATATTGTTAATTGTTCATTGGCAATATCAAAAGTAAAATTAGATGTAATAATAGTGGTAGGTTCAAATGTTTTTAAATTAACTTCATTATTTAGAAGTGTCGCATTTCCCATTTTATCAAGTTCTACTATTAAATAATTCTTTGTATTTAAGCTACCGTTTTCAGTTTTTATAACTGGATCTATTATTAAATATTTACGATCTGCAATTTTCAAGAATTTACTTTCTGTGGTTCTAACAACAGTTTCATCTTCATAAACAACTACATTATCTTCTCCAGCGGAAGTTACTTCATAATATTTACCATATAATTGCATAATATCTTTATTAGGATTATAAATAATACCATTTGTTCCTAATAAATACATGTTTTTATCTTCCATAAGATAATATTCATCATTCCATTTTATTTTTAATACTGATTCACTTTCTAATTTAATTAAATTTTTATCTTTATCATATAATATTGCCCTTGCGTCAATAAAATATTCTATTTTTCCATTTTTAATTACTTTGGCAATAAAAAAGGAAAAGATGATAATTAAAATTAAACTAGCTACTAATACTATTCCAAAATATATTTTATTTCTTTTATCATATTTCCTCATAATTGCCTCCTTATTCTACCCTTATTACTGGTACTACATTATTTGATGTAGTAACTGGTTGATATGAACCGTCTTCTGCAGTTACATAGAATCTAAATGTTACTATATAACCTGTATTAAGTTCAAAATTAAGTCCTTCTTTATCAACAATAAAGTTATAATACTTACCTTTAACACCATCATCAATTGCAATAAAGTTTTTCTCTTTTCCTTCTCCTATTTCATATTTACCACTATAAATTACAGTGTCCGGAGCACTTGACTTAACGATAGAATAATCCATATATGTAACTTTTTCTAAGTTTGAGCTGCTAAAGAACGACATTACTAAAGTTTTAGCAGTAGGTGTTATAGAAACATCTCCTAATGATACTCCTGACTCACCAGTAGTATATACATCAATATTAAAGACATTTTTCTTTTTTGTGTAATTTTCATATGGTTGTCCTGCTGCTTCTGCTTCTTGTCTTAAACTAAAGTTATTTGTATAAGTTTCATAACTTATTTCTATATTGTACTTCTTATCAGGTACTAACTCTACTTGAATATTATATTTATCTGGTTCATCTATTTTAGTAGCAAACTTAATGGTTTTAAGTTCATCTACTGATAAATTTTCTATTTTAGCAACTTCTTTATCATAATGATCAAATAATTTTACAGTATAAACTCCATTAGTAATAACTTTGTCTATATCAGTAATACCAACATCAAGTTCTATTGAATATATAAAAGTATCTCCATCTTTAGTAGTATTTGCTCTTTTTATAGCACTCATAAGAGGTTGTTTTAATTCATCTAATACTATAAAATTATTATATATTTCTACATTTTCATCAGTTTGTGTAGTATCTGTAATAGCTATTAATTCTAATCTAAAGTAATCTGCTCCATATATTGCATCAACAGAATCTGTTATATCAAATTCAAACTTAACATTAGCATTATCTACTATTTGATCATTAGTAATAGTGGTTGTACCTATAATTTCATCTTGCTCATATAAATTTATAAGTAAATCATAATTCTTACCAAAGTTAACAAGTTCATTATTTAAAGTTAAATCAAAATTGATCTTCCTTGTTAAATATTTATCTTCTGTACTTTCTGATGTATGATTATAAGTTATTCCTCCAAATAACTGTTCTCCTTTTAGTGTATCAAAACTATATTCTACTGGAACACAGTTTCCTTCATCACAAGTACCAATATCATTAAGTTGTGTATATGCTTCACCATTTTTATCCAGTTTGGCAAAAACTTTATATTTATATGTAGTTGCATCATCTAAATTATAGATATTAAAGTAAGTATATCCAACTTTATTTTCTTCATTTAGAGATATTTCTTGTTTATAAGTATTAATTGGACTTCCTTCATTATTAAATAATTCTAAATAAATATAATATTTTCCATCTTCACTAATAAATCCTTTATTTAGCATATTACTAGTAATTCCAGTAGTATCTATTGTAATATCAGCACCATTAATTACTGGTTGATAAGAAGTACTAATGTCTGGTGTAATACTATAAAACTTAAATGTATCAGTTCCTTCTACTGTTGCAGTAGTTTTTGCTAATGATTTAAAGTTTATTGTATAATTACCATGTTTTAATCCTTCTTCAGTTTTTGTACAAGGAACATTTAGCTTCTTATTTATATTAGGATGTGTATAATCTACTAACTTACCACCATAAATTATATTGTATAAGTTAAAATTCGTAGCACTTGTTCCTTTATCATACCAATATATTCCTGGAAGGCCTGTTGCTTCCACTATATTTCTATTTTCATCAAGTACTAAATAAGTTCCTTGACCTTTCTCGTTACTATTTTGTTGAACTAAATATCCGATTTCTGAAGTGTTACCAATAAGTCCATTATCATATACTGCATATACTTCTACTTTTAAATCTTTATCATTGTAATTTTCTATTTCAGCATATTTAATATCTTTAAATAACAGACAACTATCATCAGTACATTCTTGAAAATCAGTAAATACTTTATCATATACAATTTCATTTTTATATTTAATTACTACTTGATATGCTGAAGTTCTTTTAATAAGTTCTTGAATACCTTCTGTATTCAATATTTTTACTACTACTTTATTACTTATTTCATTATTAACTATACTATATTTAAGTCCATAAGTATCACCATTATAAAATCCATCAAATGTGTATTTACCTTCAAAACCATTTTTTACATCATAATCAGGATTTCCATTTTTTATACTAGCTACCTTATAATATATATCATATCTTGTATTATTTGATAATCCTTCAATTGTAAATTCTCCATTTTTAAAGTTTTCAAATTCTATCTTTTTTTCTTCGTCTCCAACTCTATAATATAAACTATAATTTGATTCTTCTGCATCTTTATAAATAGTTTTATCTCCATCACTAATATAATAAGAATAAGTAATACTATTTGCTGTACTTGACACTATTTGCATATTAACAGTAGGAGCTTTTTTATCAATTGATACTGCCGCAGATGTTACATATTCCTTATCTATTCTACCTGGATAATAATAATCAATTGTTCCATCTTTATCTCCGTCCACTGTTATATAAAACCTAAATTTATATTTATTACCTCTAAATAATGTTATTTTACCATCTTTTGAAATTTCATCTTCTACATAATAATCAGTACCTGCATTAATTTCAAATGTCTGTGTATATACACCAGTTCCATCAGTAATGCTAGTTGCTGGCAAATCGAAACATTTATTAGTTACGGCATTACAAGCACCCATAACTATTTTTATATCAGCATCTGGATATAATACTAATAAATTATTATGATCATATTTAGCATTAACAATCGCAGAACTTGCTACATTATTTACATTCTTAATATCAACAGTTATTTCAGGATCACCTAAAATATCATCTGCTATTAAACTTTTATCTATTTCAAATGCATAAGTATTATTTTCAATTGGAATAGTATTTTTATTTGTATTATAATATGCATCTGTTATTTCAAAAATATAATATCTTGTTAATAAACCATCTGTTTTTCTTTTTAAATCATCAATAGTAAACCCAAAAGTATCAACAGAATCTATTTTAAATTTATTGTCATAAAAATCTTGTTTAATGTTAGATATTTTAGTTATTTCTCCAATATAAATTCCATCTTCTATATTTTTAGTATTACTACCATAAACATTAATTTTTAAATTAATAAGTCCTGCTGCTTCTGCATCACTTTCATTAGTAGATGCAAGTTGGTTTCCTCCTAATGAGAATACTTTTTCTTCATTACTTATTTTTTCTTCTCCCCAATTTACTGTAAGAGGTATTATTTCTTTGGTTTTGACTGTTAAACTTTCTCCAATTTGAACATTCTCTAATTTACCATTTCCATCTTTTAAGTTGACATCACCAAACACTTCTACAACATATTCAGTATTTGCTTCTAAGTCGCTCGCTTCAAATGAAGCACTTAATGTTACTGGATCAAATTTTACATCTACTGTATAATAAGTAACTGTTGCAGTACCTGCCTTATAATATCTTATATAAGTATTATTAACTTCTGAATAACATTCTCTACCATCAAGTGGAACAGTACAATTTTTATCTTCAATAAAGAAAGTACCTGCTAATGTTTTGAATGTAGTTTTTTCTTCATCTATTACATATCTGATTGCAGGGGCTGCTCCTGATACAAACCCATTACTATACCCTGCTTCATATTCTACAGTTTTTTCATTATCATAATATTCTACCACAACTTTAAATCTGTAAGTTTGATTCATTTTTAAATCTACACCATCAATTGGAACATCTACGCTTTTTGCGTCTTTTGTTTCAATAACTTTTACAGGTTCTCCTTCTTCACCAGGTATGGTCATATTATATTCGTATATTTCATATCTAAATTTAGTAAGTCCTTTATCTATATCTTCTATATTTTCAATACTAAGTCTAACAGAATCTTCGTTATCGCTTACTTCTCCTTTTAACCCACTTACACTTGGTGGTTTTTTTAAAGTCATTAAATTAAGTGCTAAAGTATAACTACCATCAGGTCTAAATCCACCATCTTCATTAATATCGCTATAAATAATATTAGCATAATTTACATTTCTTAAAACACCTGTATAAGAAGTATTTGATGTAAGTCCATCAAATAATATTGATATTTCTTTTCTATCATTAACAACAATATGTTCAGTTTTTACTTCTTCATTATTACTATCATATAATGTTAAATCAAATTCATTTACATAAGTTTTTTCATCCATTGTTACTAAGAAAGATAATTTATCAATAGAAGCATAATCTTTTTGTAATTTAATTCCTAATGTTTCTGTTCTAAATACTCTTTGGAAATATTGTCTTTCATAAGTCAATTCATCTGTTTGATAATTTCCTACAATTGATACTATATAGTTAGTATCTGGTTCTAAAAGTCCCATCACCGTAGATATTTCTATTGTGGTAGAATCACCACTTACTGTATCAGTATATACTGTTTTAGCAGTTTTCATATTTGTAATAGAAATATTTAAATCACCACTTATAACTTTATAAGTATCTATAACTCCAATTAATAAATCCATTTTATTAGCAGTTACATTGGCCTCAATTAATTTAAATTGAGGATTTTTAGTAACAGTTACTTCTGGTTCATCGGGTTTATCTTCTCCATCAGGGTTTTCTGTTTCATTTCCTCCAGTTTGGCCTTGATTATTTTCTCCGCCTTGTCCATTGTTTCCACCTTGTCCATCATTATTATCACCTGTCTGGTCGTCATCTGTATTTCCACCATCATTTGGTTTTTCTTCTTCCGGAGGTATTATATCAATATTTTCATCACCATTTATAGTAATTTGTTCTAATGATAATTTTTCTTCGTTATTAAAATAAATGTTTTTATCACCTAAATTAATAACAGTATTTTCCCCAATATAAAAATAAGTTTCGTCAGCAGTAGCACTTCTAGTATTAACACCATCAGAAATAACTACTACTCCATTTTCTATATAACTAAATTCAAAGAAATTTTCACTAGAATATAATATATCAGCACTTCCTGCTAATTTTAAAGTCAATTTTTCACCTGATATTATATACTTGTTTTCACTTATTTTACCAAGCCAATTACTTATTTCTAGATTACCATTAATTGTTTTTATTATATACTTATTATCTTCTTTTTCAATTAATGATTTATTAGTGATATTATAATAAGGTATAATTGTCTCATTAATTTTAGACAAATCAAGTATTACCCCATTTTGCAAATAAGCAACATCACCATTTCCATAATGAATAAAATTATCTAATGCCGAAGTAGTTTTTTTGTTTTCTGTATTTTTAAAAACTAATTCACCATTTAAATTTTCTTTATATTCAGTTCCTTCTTCAAATTTATCTACAATAGTGCTTCCTTTTTCAAAAGAAATTATATAACCACTACTTTTAAATGTTGTTTTATTACCCCTAGTCAAAAAAAATACAGCTGTAAATAAAACTATTAAAGAAAGAATACTAACGGTTAAAATAAATCCAAAACTTCTTTTCATTACCTTCATATAAATAGCCTCCTATTATTAAAATAATTATAACATTTAGCATACTGAAAGTCAATTAAAAATAATAAAATATCGGGATCCCCGATATTTTTATTTACTACTAAATGTTGAAGTTAATTTATCACCAGATACTGCTTCAAAAGTAATGTTTCCTGTAAAATTTCCATAATCACTATCGTTTTGATTATAACCATTGTCACTTATCCATATAGCGATATAAAACACACCAGTAGTATTTGCTCCTATTCCATAACTAGTCTTCCAATTAGAAGTGCTCATTGGTTTGATTTCCCCAAGTAGTGTTGGAGCATCACTATAAATAACTTCTGCCCATTTTAAATTATTATATACAGAATTTTCAGAAGCAATTAATTCTAAGTTTGATTTAAATGCAGTACTATAATCAGAATCATTATCTACACTAACTTTATAAATTTGGCATACATTATTACCATTTAAATCTGTACACTGTTGACCATTTTCTCCCTTTAAAGCGTTAATTATTTCATCATCTTTTACAGGTACTAATCCTTTTTTTTCTTCACCAGTAATTTTTTCTGCTTTTAAACTAAAATTAACAACTGCAGATTCTATTTCTTGTATAGTTTTACTTCTTGCTGATGCTGTAAAAAAAGCAACACTAACACTCATAGCAGTTATTAAAAATGCTAAACAAAGAAAAACAAAATATAATTTACCAGGTCCTCTACTTTTTTTACTATTATTATATGTATTTTCTGTTAAATTTTCATTCCCCAACATATTTTCACTTTTATAAACATCATAACTATTTTGGTTTGTTTCATATGAACTAAAATCATGTTCATTATTATAATTCATTTTATCCTCTCCTTTACTATAATAAGAATAACAAAAATAAAGTAAAAAAGCAATATAAAAAAGAAAAAAACACAAATTGTGTTTTTAACCAGTAAATGTTGATGTTACACCACTACCATCAGCAGCATTAAACGCAACTGTTCCTGTAAATGAACCTGAATCAGTTTGCTCAGCACCAGTTTCATTAATCCAAATAACTATGTAGTATTCTTGACTAGCTGAAGCACTTAATGTAACACTTTCACCAAGTGAATTTCCTGAAGGTGTTTGTGTAGTAGGATTAGAATCAAAATCATTAACAATTGCCCATTTTAAGTTAGTAATTGTTCCTTTTGTTAAATCTAAAGTACCATTTAATTTAGATTCAGCAGTACCAGTATTTTGTACAGTAATTTTATATACTTGACATACTGTATTTCCGTTAGCATCTACACAAGCATCATCTGCACCAGGTGTAGTATTAACACCTTTCATTGCAGAAGATAAAGCTGCTTCTTTCTGAGGTACTAAACCTTTATTTGCAGCAGTACTAATATGGACTACATCAAGTTTTAATCCTACTGATGCTGCATTACCAGCAATTGTAGTATCATTACTAGCTGTTGCTGTAAAGTATGCAAATGTTGCCCCTATTATTGCTACTATAAGAGTTGCTACACCTATTACTCCATAAAAAATTCCTTTTCCGTTGTTTTCCATTTTTATATCATCCTTACTTTAATAATAATATCAAAAAAATTAATTAATTACAAGATTAAATAAAAAAAATATAGTATTATTTATAATACTATATTTTTTTCTAAGCGGTAAATGTTGATGTTACACCGCTACCATCTGCAGCATTAAATGCTACAGTTCCTGAGAATCCACCGCTATCTTCTTGTGCATCATTTGTTTCTTGAATCCATATAACAACATAATATTCTTTAGAACCACTTCCTGATATTGTTACATTTTCAACTAATTTATTATCAACTTTTGCTCCTTGAGCTGCAGGATTAGATCCCCATCCAGTTACTGTTGCCCATTTTAAGTTTGTAACAGAACCTTTTGTTAAATCCAAAGTACCAGTTAATTTAGCTTCAGCTGTACCAATATTACCTACTGTAATTTTATATACTTGACATACTGTATTTCCATTAGCATCTATACAACTATCAACTCCAGTTCCTGCACCATCAATTCCTTTCATAGCAGCACTTAAAGAAGTTTCTAATTGAGGTACTAAACCTTTATCTCCGTTGCTTACTTTTTCAACTGAAAGACTTAAACCTACTGATGCTGCATTACCAGCAATTGTAGATGTATTACTAGCTGTTGCTGTAAAGTATGCAAATGTTGCTCCTATTATTGCTACAATAAGAGTTGCTACACCTATTACTCCATAAAATATTCCTTTCCCATTATTTTCCATATTTTGTATCCTCCTTTACAATAATAATATTATCAAATTTTTTTATAAAATACAAGCTATTTTAAAAAAAAATGCATTAAAATGCATTTTTAAGATATAAATGTAGAAGTTACACCACTACCATCAGCAGCATTAAAAGATACTGTACCTGTAAAAGTTCCTGAATCGTCTTGTGCTTCATTTATTTCTTCAATCCATATAACAACATAATATTCTTCAGAACCACTTCCTGATATTGTTACATTATCAACTAAAGTAGTATCAAGTTTAGCCCCATCAGCAGTAGGATTATCTGTCCAAGTTTGAACTGTTGACCATTTTAAATTTGTAAGTCCTGCGCCATCAAGTGATAAAGTCCCTTTTAATTTAGCTTCAGCACTACCTGTATTCTCTACTGTAATTTTATATACTTGACATACTGTATTTCCATTAGCATCTATACAACTATCATCACCACTATTAGCTGTTGCATCTACACCCTTCATTGCGCTAGTTAATGGAGCACCAGGTTTTTGGGGTACTAATCCTTTGTCCCCATCACTTACTTTTTCTACAGTTAAATTTAATCCTACAGTTGCAGCATTACCTTGGATAGTTTCATTATTTGTTGCTGATGCTGTAAAGTATGCAAATGTTGCTCCTATTATTGCTACTATAAGAGTCGCTACACCTATTACTCCATAAAATATTCCTTTCCCGTTATTTTCCATATTTTTATATCCTCCTTACTTTAATAATATTATCAAAAATAATAAAAAAATGCAAGTTGTTTATGAAAAAGAATGTAATCTTACGCTTACATTCTTTACTAAACTGTAAATGTTGATGTTACCCCGCTACCATCTGCAGCATTAAATGATACTGAACCTGTAAATGATCCTGTATCTTCTTGTGGAGCATCTTGTTCCTCAATCCATATAACCACATAATATTCTTGTGTATCTTCTCCAGACAAAGTTAAACCATTAACTAAATCATTTCCTTCTTTAGTCTCATCAGGCGTAGGTTTACTATCCCAATTTTGAACTGTTGTCCATTTTAAGTTTGCTATTTCCCCTTTTGTTAAATCAAGAGTACCTTTCAATTTTGCCTCAGCACTACCAGTATTTTGTACAGTAATTTTATATACTTGACATACTGTATTTCCATTTTCATCAACACAACTATCATCACCACTATTAGCTGTTGCATCTACGCCCTTCATTGCACTAGTCAAAGGTGCGCCAGGTTTTTGGGGTACTAAACCTTTATCTCCATTACTTACTTTTTCCACAGTTAAATTTAATCCTACAGTTGCAGCATTACCTTGAATAGTTTCATTATTTGTTGCTGACGCTGTAAAATATGCAAATGTTGCTCCTATTATTGCTACTATAAGAGTCGCCACACCTATTACTCCATAGAAAATTCCTTTTCCATTATTTTCCATAAAAGTCTCCTATTCTATCCTTCACTAAATGTACCTGTTACTCCACTACCATCTGCTGATGTAAATGAAACAACGCCTGTAAACGCACCAGTATCTGAATCATTTTGATCAGATTCTATTTCATCTATCCAAATCATTATATAGTATGTTTTACTACCTGGATTTGCTTCAATTGTATCATTTTTTGCAATTTCAGTATCATCAGTAGTTTTAAATTGACCTGAATCCGTAACAGGAGTATCCTGATCAGTCATTATTTGCCATTTTAAATTAGTAATTGTTTCCGCAGTTAAAGTTAAAGATCCATTTACCGCAGTTGCTGCTGTTCCTTCATTCGTAACTTTTACCTCATAAACTTGGCATACTGTATTTCCGTTTTTATCAACACACATTTGATTACTTGTTTCAGTATCCCCTTCAATTGCTTTTTCAAGTAATAGTTCATCTAATGGTACTAAATCTCCAGTAGCATCTACACTAACCTTTCTTACTTCAAGGCTTAATCCAACTTTTGCAGCATTACCTTTAACAGTATTTTCATCACTTGCTTGTAATGAAAAATATGCAAATGTTGCTCCAACTATTGCTACTACTAATGTTAACATAGCAATAATCATGTAAAATGTTCCTTGACCTTTTCTTTCATTTCTATCTAATTCTTCCATTATATCTATCCTCCTTACTCTAATAATAACAAACTCTAAAAAAAAAAGCAATAGTTTCGTATCACTTTTTTTTAATTACTATTCACTAATTGTGTCGAATTGTGAATTATATAAATTTGCATAAAATCCATTCTTCTCTAATAATTCTTCATGTGTACCTTGTTCAATAATATCTCCATTATCCATTACTAATATTAAATCTGCATTTTTTATAGTTGATAATCTATGTGCTATTATAAAACTAGTCCTTCCTTCTAATAATTTATCCATTGCTTGTTGTATTAATACTTCTGTTCTAGTATCAACAGAACTAGTTGCTTCATCTAATATTAATATTTTAGGATTGGCAAGTATTGCTCTCGCAATAGTTAGTAATTGCTTTTGCCCACCACTTACATTAGATGTTTCTTCATTAAGCATCATATTATATCCCTCTGGTAGAGTTTGAATAAAATGATGAACATGAGCAGTTTTTGCAGCTTCAATTACCTCATCATCAGTAGCATCCAATTTCCCATATCTTAAATTTTCCATAACACTACCACTAAATAACCATGTATCTTGAAGTACCATTCCAAATATTCCTCTTAAATCTTCTCTATTAAAATTATTAATATTATGTCCATCTATTAATATTTCACCATCATTTACTTTATAAAATCTCATAAGTAATTTTACAATAGTTGTTTTTCCTGCTCCTGTTGGACCAACTATTGCTACTTTTTGTCCTTTTTTTACTTGTGCATTAAAATCTTTTATAATTATTTTTTCTGGATTATATCCAAACTTAACATCTTTAAATTCAACAAATCCTTCTACCTTATCTAATTTAACTGCATCTTTAACCTTAATGCTTTCTTCTTCTTCTTCTAAGAATTCAAAAATTCTTTCAGCAGAGGCTAGCATTGATTGTAACATATTAGATACTTGCGCAAAATTAAGAATTGGTCTTGTAAAATTTTTCGTATATGAAATAAAAGATTGAATATTTCCAACTGTAATTTTACCAAGTATTGTAAAATACGAACCTACTATTGCTATTAAAACATACCCAATATTACCAACTACATTCATAATTGGATGCATCAATCCTGATAAAAATTGACTTTTCATCGCAGATTCTCTTAATTTTTCATTTTCTTTTTCAAAATTATTAATCATTTTCTTTTCAGAATTAAATACCTTAATAACTGTATGTCCAGAATACATCTCTTCTATTTCACCATTAACATTAGCTAAATATTCTTGTTGTTTACTAAAATATTTTTGACTATTTTTCATGATAAAACCTATTAAAGCAATAGATATTGGTAAAATTAATATTGCTATTAAAGTCATAGTTACATTTATTGTTAACATCATTACAAGTATTCCAATAACAGTTACTATTGATGTTACTACTTCCGTAGCACTTTGATTTAAGTTTTGAGATAAATTATCTACATCATTAGTTACTATTGACAATGTCTCTCCATGAGTTTTAGTATCAAAATATGAAACTGGTAACCTATTAATTTTTTCAGATATTTGTTTTCTCAAATAATATGTATATTTTTGACTTACTTGTGTCATAACAAGTCCCTCTACATAAGAGAAAATTAAACTTATTATATATATTATTAATAAGAAAATTAATATTGAACCTATTTTAGCAAAATCAATTCCAGGTCCTCCAGACATTTTACTAACTATTCCGTTAAATAATTCTGTAGTAGCATTTCCAAGTATTTTTGGACCTACAATAGAAAACACTGTACTTGCAATCGCACATCCAAAGGCAATAATTAAACCTAATTTATACCTAGACATACTTTTCAATAATTTTTTTAAACTACCTTTAAAATCTTTTGCTTTTTCAGTTGTATTAATTCCTTTTGGTCCATTTCCAGGTCCATGCATCTTTGTTGTATTGTTTTTAGCCATTTGCAAGTTCCTCCTTTGACAACTGTGATAAAGCAATCTCTCTATATACATCGCAATTTTTCATTAATTCTTCATGTTTTCCCATTCCTACAATGCTTCCATTATCTAAAACTATTATTTGATCCGCTTTCATTACAGTGCTTATTCTTTGAGCCACTATTAATATAGTGCTATCTTTGGTATACTTATTTAATTCTTTTCTTAATTTTGCATCAGTTTTATAATCTAATGCTGAAAAACTATCATCAAATATATATATTTCTGGATTAAGTGCAATAGCCCTAGCAATAGATAATCTTTGTCTTTGACCACCACTTACATTGGTACCACCTTGTGATATAACACTTTCAAATTTATCTTCTTTTTTATTTATAAATTCTAGTGATTGGCTTATTTTAGCAGCTTTTTCTAATTCTTCATCAGTTATTCTATTTTTACCAAAAGCAATATTAGACTTAATAGTACCAGTGAATAATATTCCTTTTTGAGGCACAAAACCAATCTTATGTCTTAATTCTTTTAAATCAGCATCCTTAATGTTAACACCATCAATTAATATTTTACCACCAGTAACATCATATAATCTTGGTATTAAATTAACCAATGTTGACTTACCACTTCCAGTAGAGCCAATAAATGCTGTGGTTGTACCTTTTGTAGCTTTAAAACTAATGTTTTGAAGTACATCTTCTTCAGCATCAGGATATCTGAAATATACATCTTTAAATTCAATAGTTCCTGTTTGATTTTTAGGGAAACTTACTGTTTTTTCTTTATTTTTAATAGATACTTCTTTATTTAATACTTCTCCTATTCTTTTTAGTGATACAAAAGAGCGAGGTATCATTATTGAAATTATAGAAATCATTAAAAATGACATAATAATTTCAATAGTATAAGTTATAAATGCTATTAAACTACCTACTTGCATAGTACCCATATCAACTTTTGAAGATCCAATCCATATTATTAAAACACTAACGCCATTCATAATAAACATCATTGTAGGCATCATTAAACTCATAATTCTATTTACAAATAAATTAGTCTTGGTTAAATCTGTATTAGCTTTATCAAATCTTTTCTCTTCATATTTTTCATTTCCAAAAGCACGAATAACAGGTGTACCAGTTATGATCTCCCTTGCTACTAAATTTAATTTATCTAATAATTTTTGTACTAAATTAAACTTAGGAAGAGCTAAAGTAAACATTACCACTACTAATGTAAATATCATTGCAATTGCTAACCCAATAACCCATGCCATTGAACTACCAGATACTTTTACAAAGGCACCTATCCCCATAATAGGAGCATATATTACCATTCTAAGGCACATTACTGTTAACATTTGAACTTGTTGTATGTCATTTGTCGTTCTAGTAATTAATGAAGCAGTTGAAAAATCTTCAAATTCTTTAGTAGAAAAACTCATTACTTTGTTAGTTACCTTACTTCTTAAATCTCTACTAAAATTAGTAGCAATTCTCGTAGAAAGATATGTACTAGAAATTGTTAACACCATTGCTACTAACGAAAATCCTAACATTATTAAGCCTGTTTTTATAATATAATTAATTTGGTATGCATCTAAATCAATACCGACTGCAATATATTCATTTTTTACATAATTTATTGCATATTGTTCTAATATACTTGGTTCCAATTCTGACATTTTTTCTTTAGATATAGATATTATCATCGCTAAATCTTCCGAAGTTAAATTATTTATATCAAAATCAGTTATGTTACCATTATTATCAAATAAAGAATTTAAACTATCATTATCACTTTCTAATAGTTGTACCATTATAATAGGATAATTTAATATTGCATTCAATTCATCTTTTGTATCATTATCTATATCTTTTAAAATATATATATTTTCATTAGATAAAACACTATATTTATCGATATATTTACTGTCATTCTTATTTATTTTTGTATAACTTTCATTAACAATATTTTTTTCTTTATCTGTTAAAAACATCATTAATTTATTATACTCACTTTCACGAATAACTTCTAATACATTGTTTTCTATACCTGATTGTTGAATTCCAACATCTACTATTTTAGATGTGTAATTTGGAAGTTCTAAATTACAATTTGCTTGAAGAAACAGCAATAATATTACTAATAAAATTTGCCATGTATATTTTTTTAAAGTTTTAAATATATGTTTCATAATTTTACCTTCCTTCTATTCAGTTCTAAGTGCAATAACAGGATCTTTTCTACTAGCCATAGTTGCAGGAATAAAGCCTCCAATTAGTGTTAAAATTAAACTAATAATAATTAATATTAATGCATGAATAGGATTTAATCTTGCAATATTTGCTAAATCTGTAATATTCTCTAAAATTATATTAGTAGGAATTAAAAGTATATATGTTATTATTATACCAATTATTCCCGAACATAAACCAATTATAAAAGTTTCAGCATTAAATACACGAGTTATGTCTTTGCGTCTAGCACCTAAGGCTCTCAATATTCCAATCTCTTTAGTCCTTTCTAAAACTGAAATATAAGTTATTATTCCAATCATAATTGAAGACACCACTAATGATATCGCTGAAAAAGCGATTAATACAATTGTTATTGCACTCATAATATCACTAGACAAAGACGATATAGTACTTGCTAAATCCGTATAAACTACTTTATTTTCATCGTCTTGCTTATCATTATATTCATCTAAATATTTAATTATCTTTTCCTTAGTATCAAAATCTTTAGGATAAATATTAATCATCATTGGGTAAGTATCTGCACCTAAATAAGATAAAGTATTATCCTTAGTTTCTTCACCTGTTTCATCATTTGCAAATTTTTCACCAGTCAAAACATTATAATCTACTTCTCTTTGTTTTTTAACAATTTCTGATTCATTATTTTTCTCTATTACATAGTCTAGCAAATCATTTGTATATAGTACTCCTGAGGTAGTAGTAGTTAATTTATTAGTATCTTTTCCCCTAATAATACCAGTTATTTTTAATGTGACAGAGTTATCACTATTATACATAGAAGCATAATCTTGATTAAAAGTATAATAATTACCTAGACTTTTATAATAATCATTATTTAATATTAATTTAACTTCTTTATTAATTAAATCTTCAAAAGATATATTTTCTTTAGTGATATCATATCCAAGTGACTCTAATAACTTAGAATCAAGTCTATTTTTAGAATCTACTAATAGTACTACTTCATTATATTCATTAGGCATACTTCCGCAAATAACATCATAATTAGATTCTGTTATACTAACACCATCAGGATCAATATTAACTGGAATTGCTGAAAAATTAGCAATATCAACAATATTATATTCATCGTTACTATAGTTTAATATATTTAAAGCAGTTGCTCTGTAATAAGATATCCCTGAAACTAATTTTGGATCAATATTGTTAATATAATTAATATATTCATCAGTAAATACATTTTTATGAGTAATAGTCTCAGTTATAGGATCAAGTGGATAAACAACTTGTTTTTCTGTATAATTTTCAAGATCATCATTTTGTCCAGTCATAGTTAGCATAGTATCTTCATCCATTTCCATACTAGTTTTAGATATCATTATAGGTAATGAAGACAAAGTTTCTTTTTCAAAAATATCTATTTGAATATCAAATCCATTAGATAAAGATAAAATCAAAGCTATACCAATTATTCCAATTGAAGAAGCAAAAGCTGTAAGTAAAGTCCTACCTTTCTTTGTAGTTATATTATTAAAAGATAAATTTAATGCTGTTAAAAAATTCATAGAAGTTTTCTTTATATTAAATTTGTCATTTTTTTCTTTTTCATCAGTAATTGGATTACTATCATTTAGTAAATTTCCATCCTTAAATTCTACAATTCTAGTAGAATAATCACGAGCTAATTCTGCATTATGAGTAACCATGATAACTAATTTATCTTTTGATAATTCTTTAATTAAATCCATTATTTGTTTACTCGTTTTAGAATCTAATGCACCTGTAGGTTCATCTGCCAAAATTATATCAGGATCATTTACAATTGCTCTTGCGATCGCCACTCTTTGCATCTGTCCACCGGATAATTGATTAGGCTTTTTATTAGCATGATCTTTTAATCCAACTTTGTTTAAAGCTTCTAATGCTTTTTCTCTTCTTTCTTTATGTGATACACCACTTAGAGTCATTGATAATTCAACATTTGCAAGTATTGAGATATGACTAATCAAATTATAACTTTGAAAAACAAAACCTATACAATTATTACGATACGCATCCCAATCTTTATCTTTAAATTTCTTAGTGGATTTTCCATTAATAATTAGATCCCCTTTATCATACCTATCTAATCCACCAATTATATTTAAAAGTGTTGTTTTACCGCTTCCAGATGGCCCTAAAATTGACACAAACTCATTTTTACGAAATTCCAAATCTACATCTTTTAATACTTGTTGAAAAAAGTCACCAGTTTTATAACTTTTACATATCTTTTTTAATTTTAACATGTATATGCACTCTCCCATATATATTATTATATTTTTTCTAAATTATTTTTTATTTTAAGTAAAAGATTATATATATTAGAAATATCATCATCGCTCATACCATTAAAAATATTATTACTCATAATTCTTTTTAAGTTTAATAATTGATAATATTTCTCTCTACCTAAATCTGTTAAATACAATCTAACAATTCTTTTATCATTATCATCACTTACTCTATTAATGTAACCAATATTTTCAAGTCTATTTATCATTGTAGTAATCGTAGAAGGTTTTTTCAAAGAAATGTTAGATAATTCAACTTGAGTAATTCCTTCATTTTCAAATATATTTTCTAATAATATAGGTTGACCAGGATATAAATTAATATCTAATAATTCTTTATAATTAATCTTATAATTTAGTTGCAATATTTCTTTAAATATATCATATATATAATCATAATTTTTCATAATACACCTCATTAGATGTCTAACATTATATATCTAATAAATATCTACTGTCAATACCTTCACATAATTTCACATAAAAAAAAATATATACAAAAGTATATATAACAAAAAAAATATTAGCAACGACCTATTTTCGCGAAACACTATCTTCGGCGCTGAAGTGCTTAACTTCTG
>CALVXP010000009.1 GCA_944371525.1 uncultured Bacilli bacterium
CAGAAGTTAAGCACTTCAGCGCCGAAGATAGTGTTTCGCGAAAATAGGTCGTTGCTAATATTTTTTTTGTTATATATTAGTGTTAATATATATAGTGTTACTAGTAATATATAACAAAATTTGTTGAGGTGTTTTTATGTTTAAAATTGGTAATGTAGAAATAAAAAATAACATAGTATTAGCCCCTATGGCTGGTATTTGTAATAGTGCATTTAGAAAAATTGTAAAAGAAATGGGATGTGGACTTATTTATGCTGAAATGGTTAGTGATAAGGCTATGATGTATGAAAATAAGAAAACGGAAGATATGTTATATATGGAAGAAATGGAAAGACCTATTGCGCAACAGATATTTGGCTCTGATAAAGAAAGTTTTGTAGTAGCTGCCAAAAGAATATGTCAAATTATGAAGCCAGATATAATTGATATAAATATGGGATGTCCTGTTCCTAAAGTAGCAATTAAATCTCAAGCTGGGTCTGCATTATTAAAAAATCCTCAAAAAATTAAAGAAATTGTATCAGCAGTTGTAGAAGCAGTTGACATTCCTGTTACAGTTAAAATAAGAAGTGGATGGGATTTTAATAATATTAATGCTGTTGAAGTAGCAAAAATTTGTGAAGAAGCAGGTGCCAGTGCTATTACAGTGCATGGTAGAACTAGAAGTCAAGGGTATAGTGGTAGAGTAGATTTAGATATTATAAAAAAAGTTAAACAAGCAGTATCTATTCCAGTTATAGGTAATGGTGATGTTGTTGATATTGAATCAGCAAAAAAAATGTTTGAATATACTGGATGTGATGCCATTATGATTGGACGAGGTGCATTAGGAAATCCTTGGCTAATTAGGGAGTTAGTTTCTTATTTTGAAAATGGTACTATTTTAGATAAGCCAACTTACGAAGAGAAAATTGACATGTGTTTAAAACATTTGGATTATTTATTAAAAATTAAGAATGATAAAATTGCTGTATTAGAAATGCGTAGTCATATTTCATGGTATTTAAAGGGAATGCCTAATAATATTTTAGTAAAAGAACAAATTTTTAAAGCAAAAACTGTTGATGAAATAAAAAAAATATTGAATTTCTATTTAAAAAATTTAAAATTTAGTATATAATAGTTGTGAAATGGGTGATTGTATGAATGCTACTTTTTTACAAAGGTTTTTTGCTTATATTATTGATATTTTGATTGTTGTTATATTGCTGAATTTAGTAACATATAATATTAATTTTGATAAAAGAAATGACTTAATGTCTGAGATTACAGAGTATTTAACTGAATATGATCCAGCAAATACAGAAGATGCAAATAAGTTATTGGATTTGCAGTATCAATACAATAAAGAATCTATTTTGGTAGATACAGTTTCCGTTGCAATAACAATTGGATATTTTGTTATATTTCAATATTTTAATAAAGGTCAAACTATTGGTAAGAAATTGTTAAAGATAAGGATAAGTGGTAAAGATAATAAACAGGTTGGAATTGGTCAACTTATTTTAAGATCAATTATTATTTATCAAATATTGGTTAATATTGTAAATTTAATTTTAATAACAACTGTAGATAAGATGTTTTATTGGAATATATATTCTATTTTAACAGCTGCACAGTCAATATTTATTGTTATTACAATGTTATTTATATTATATAGAAAAGATAAAAGAGGGTTACATGATATAATGTCTGGTACATGTGTGATAGTTGAAAGAGGTTAAATTATGGAAAGAACAGAGCAAGAATTAGTTAGAATTGAAAAAGTTAAAGAATTAAGAAATAAGGGAATTGATCCTTTTGGTTGTAAATTTGAAGTTACTTCAAACTCAAAAGAAATCAAAGAAAAATATGAGCATATGACTAAAGAAGAATTACATGAAGTAGAGATACCTGTTACTGTTGCAGGTCGTATTATGACTAAAAGGGGTAAAGGTAAAGCAGGGTTTATGCATATTCAAGATAAGTTTGGACAAATTCAAATTTATGTTAGATTAGATGATGTAGGAGAAGAACAATATGAACTATTTAATAAAGCCGATATTGGTGATATAGTAGGTATTAGGGGAAATGTTTTTAGAACTAATACAGGTGAATTATCTGTAAAAGCAAAAGAATATGTTCATTTGGTAAAAGCAATAAGACCACTTCCTGAAAAATTTCATGGTCTTAGTGATGTTGAAGAACGTTATAGAAGAAGATATGTTGATTTAATAATGAACGAGGATGCTAGAAGGGTAGCTTTTATGAGACCAAAAATTATTAGATCTATTCAAAGATATTTGGATAATTTAGGATTTACAGAGGTTGAAACTCCAATATTATCGCCAATTTTAGGTGGTGCTGCTGCAAGACCTTTTATTACTCATCATAATACATTAGATATGGAATTTTATTTGAGAATTGCTACTGAATTGCCTCTTAAGAGACTAATTGTTGGCGGAATGGATGCAGTTTATGAAATAGGTAGAATTTTTAGAAATGAAGGAATGGATAAAAACCATAATCCTGAATTTACAACAATAGAATTATATAAAGCTTATAGTGATTTAGAAGGTATGATGGATATTACTGAAAATATTATATATAATGCTGCAATGGATGTGTTAGGTACTTCTGATATAGAATGGAAGGGGCATAAAATATCACTGGCTCCTAAATATAAAAGAATTCATATGGTAGATGCTATTAAAGAGAAAACTGGTATTAACTTTTTTGATAATATGAGTTTTGAAGATGCTAAAAAGTTAGCAATTGAACATGGAATAGAAATAGAGGATCATTTTTCATACGGTCATATAGTAAATGCTTTTTTCGAAAAATATGTAGAAGATACAATTGTAGAACCAACTTTTATATATGGTCATCCAATTGAAATTAGTCCATTAGCTAAAAAGAGTATTGATTCTAGATTTACCGAAAGATTTGAATTATTTATTTGTGGAAGTGAATATGCAAATGCGTTTTCTGAGTTAAATGATCCATTTGATCAATATGAAAGATTCGAAAATCAATTAAAAGAAAAAGAACTAGGTAATGAAGAAGCAAATGAAATGGATATTGATTTTGTTGAAGCATTAGAGTATGGAATGCCTCCAACTGGTGGTATGGGAATGGGAATTGATAGATTGGTAATGATGTTGACAAATTGTGAAACTATTAGAGAAGTGTTATTATTTCCTCATATGAAAAAAAAGAATAATGAATAATATAAAAAGGGCATAAATATTGAATATATAAGATAATGTAGACATAAAATATGTTTGCATTTTTTTTGATGAATTAATTAAATGATATTTTATTAAAAGTATTAATGGTTGTTTAAAAAATTTATAAAGAGAAATTGTATTATTAATATAATGTAATAAAAAAGAGAAGATATTATTTATATAAAATTTACTGTATTTTAGAAAAAGGTAGTAAATGTTAACAATTGGTTAAATAAGTTAACACTTTTTGTTATTATATGTTATAATGATAATCGAGGAGGATGTTAGTATGAAAAAACATGGTTTATTTAAGGTGCTATTAATAATTTTAGGATTATTAGTAATATTAAGCTTTTTTGTACCTGGTAGACAAGGAACTGTTAGCTATTTAGGAATTGGATCTGTTTTATTAAATTCAGTTCAGGTATTTTATTACTTTTTTGATACAGCAGTATTTTTGTTTGTAGTAGGTGGCTTTTATGGTGTTTTATCTAGAAGTGATGCTTATAAAAAATTATTAGATACAATTGCAGCGAAAGTTAAATCAAACAGTAAAAAGTTTGTTTTTATAGTAACTGTTATATTTGCAATTTTATCATCATTGACTGGATTTACAATGTCATTATTTATTTTTGTTCCATTCGTTATGTCTATAATATTGTTATTAGGATATGATAAATTGGTTGCAATAAGTTCAACAATTGTGGCTATTGTTGTAGGTTATATTGGAGGATTATTTGTTACTTTAAGGGATCCTAGTTCATATTCTACTTCATTTGTAACTTTTGAAGAATTTGTTGGTGTAGATAAATTTGTTAATACATTTCCTAAATTAATATTACTAATTTTAGGTATTGTTTTATTAATTTATTTTATTAATAAACATATTAATGACACGGAGACAAAAAAAGTTAAGTATGAGTTAAATGATAGTAATGATTTAAAAATTTCAGAAGTAAAGGATAATTATAAGAATATAAAATTGTGGCCTATAATTACTGTATTATCTATAATTTTAGTATTATTGATATTGGGATATGTACCTTGGTCATCATTATTTGATATTACAATATTTAGTGATTTCCATACATGGTTAACTTCATTAAAAATAGGTGATTTTGAAGTATTTAATAGTATTATTACATCAATTTCATATGCTTTTGGTGATTGGGGTCAATTAGGAAATTATATGGTAATATGTGCTATATTATTAGTATTTGTTTTAATTATTAAATTTGTATCTAAGATGAAGTTTGATGATATAATAGATTCATTTATAGACGGTATGAAAAAAATGTTACCAGTTGCAGTTTTGACTACTTTTTCATTAACTGTATTAGTATGTGCTTATAATAATGGATTTATAGAATATTTAATTACTAGTGCAACTAATGCTATGGGAAGTTTAAATATTGTAATGGCATCTGTATTTAACATTTTTGGAAGCTTATTATATCCTGATATATATTATACAGCTTATGGTGTTTATACTCCATTATTATCAGCAATTACTGATGAATCATTATACCAGGTTCTTGCCTTAAATTTTCAAACCTTAAATGGTTTAGTTATGTTAATAGGACCTACTAGTTTGATTTTAATAGCTGGTCTTACATATTTAGATGTTCCATATACAACTTGGTTAAAATATATATGGAGATTTATATTGATGCTATTTATTTTAATATTTGTTGTATTAATGATAATAGCTTTAATCTAAGAAACTAAATGATAAATTAATTATAGTTTCTTTTTTTTGTTAAATAATTTCTTTTTTTTGTTAAATAGTTTCTTTTTTTATATGTTTTTGATATAATTATTAGGCTAGGAGATGTAATTAATGATGAGAGAATATGAAAACTTTAATAAAGGAATTTGGAATGAAGAAATAAACATTTCTAATTTTATAAAAAATAATTATAAAGAATATAAAGGAAATGATAAATTTTTACAAGGTATAACACCAAAAACAAATAAAGTTTGGTCAAGGTGTGAAGAATTGTTAAGAGAAGAGTTAGAGAAGAAAGTTTTAGATATTGATGTAGATAATATGTCTGGTATTAATTCTTTTGAATCTGGGTACATTGATAAAAGTAATGAGGTAATTGTGGGACTTCAAACTGATGCACCATTAAAAAGAATTGTAAATCCTTATGGTGGGATTAGAATGGTATATCAAGAATTAAATGCATATGGTTATAAATTAAATAAAGATGTTGATAAGTATTTTAATTTGTTTAGAAAAACACATAATCAAGGTGTATTTGATGCTTATACTGATGAAATAAAAAAAGCAAGACATAATGGTTTATTGACTGGACTTCCTGATGCTTATGGTAGAGGTAGAATAATTGGTGATTATAGAAGAATAGCATTATATGGAGTTGATTATTTAATATTAAAAAAACAAGAAGATTTAAAAAATATAAAAGTAATTAATGAAGAAAATATAAGACTTAGAGAAGAAGTTTCTATGCAAATTAAAGCTTTGAATGAAATAAAAGAAATGGCTTTAAAATATGGTTATGATATATCTAAACCTGCATCTAATGCAAAAGAAGCAGTACAATGGTTATATTTTGGATATTTAGCAGCAGTTAAAGAAAATAATGGTGCTGCGATGAGTTTGGGTAGAATTGATGCTTTTCTTGATATATATATTGAAAGAGATTTAAATAATGGTACTTTAACTGAAGTAGAGGCCCAGGAATTAATTGATCAATTAGTAATTAAATTAAGACTAGTAAGACACTTAAGAACCCCAGAATACGATGAATTATTTTCGGGTGATCCAACTTGGGTTACTTGTTCAATTGGAGGTATTACAAAAGAAGGGAAATCTTTAGTTACTAAAACATCATATCGTATATTACATACTTTAACTAATTTAGATCCTGCTCCGGAACCTAATATGACAGTATTATGGAGTGAACATCTTCCAGAAGAGTTTAAAAAATATTGTGCTAAAATGTCAATAGAGACTGATGCAATTCAATATGAAAATGATGATATAATGCGACCTATCTATGGCGATGATTATGCTATTGCATGTTGTGTATCAGCAATGCGAGTAGGTAAAGATATGCAATTTTTTGGTGCTAGATGTAATTTAGCTAAAACATTGTTATATTCACTTAATGGTGGAATAGATGAAATGAAAAAAGAATTAGTATTAGAAGGACTATCTAAAAATACTAGTGAAATTTTAAATTATGATGAAGTAAAAGAAGAATATTTTAGGGCGATTGAAAAAATGTGTTCAACATATGCTGATGCTATGAATATAATTCACTATATGCATGATAAGTATGCTTATGAGTCAGGACAAATGGCTTTACATGATACTAATGTAAGAAGACTTATGGCTTATGGAGTAGCAGGATTATCAGTAGTAGCAGACTCTTTATCAGCGATTAAATATGCAAAAGTAAAACCAATAAGAGATGAAGATAATATAATAGTAGACTTTGAAATAGAAGGAGACTTCCCTAAATATGGAAATGATGATGACAGAGTAGATAATATTGCGAAAGAAGTATTAGAAAAAGTATATAAAGAATTATCTAGTCATAAAACTTATCGTAATGCAGAAGTTACATTGTCAGTACTTACAATAACATCAAATGTTGTATATGGTGCTAAAACAGGTTCTACTCCAGATGGAAGAAAGAAAGGAATACCTTTTGCACCGGGAGCTAATCCAATGCATGGCAGAGATATAAATGGTGCTATTGCTAGCTTAAATTCAGTTGCTAAACTTGACTACACTAATTGTTGTCGTGATGGTATATCAAATACTTTTTCAATAGTACCAACATCATTAGGAATGAATAAAGAGGAACAAATTGAAAATTTGGTAAGTTTATTAGAAGGATATTTTAGCCAAGGTGCACATCACTTAAATGTAAATGTACTTAGTAGAGAAACTTTAATAGATGCAATGGAAAATCCCGATAAATATCCACTTTTGACAATAAGAGTATCCGGATATGCAGTTAGATTTAACAGACTTACTAGAAAGCAACAAGAAGAAGTTATATCAAGAACTTTTCATGAGAAGATGTAATATGGAAGGTAGTATTAATTCAATTGAAACCTTTGGTCTTGTTGATGGCCCAGGAATTAGAACAGTAGTATTTTTTAATGGATGTAATTTAAGATGTAAATATTGTCATAATCCAGAAATGTGGTGTATGCAAAAAAATAATATAACAGAAGATGAATTAGTAAAAAAAATAATAAGAAATAAACCATACTTTAAACGAAATAATGGTGGTGTAACTTTTTCGGGAGGAGAACCATTATTACAAATAGATTTTTTAATTAATGTATGTAAGAAATTAAAAAAAGAAAATATCCACATAGCTGTGGATACATCAGGAAATGGTTTAGGAAATTATAACGAATTATTTAAATATATTGATTTAATTCTTTTGGATATTAAGCATGTAAACAAAGAAGGATATAAAGAATTAACCGGTGGGAATATAGATAAATCAATAGAATTTATTAATGAATTAAATAAAACTTCTATTCCTGTGTGGATAAGACAAGTAGTTGTTCCTGGTATTATGGATAATGATGAATATTTAGATAATTTAAAAAAGATAGTAAACAAGATTAAAAATGTTGAAAGAATAGATTTTTTACCATATCATAAATTAGGTAGTGAAAAATATGATAAGTTAGGAATTGTCAATCCATATAAGAATATGCCAGAAATGGATAAAACTAAATGTGATATATTATATCAAAAATTTATGAAAAAATAGCATGTATGAATATGCTATTTTAATTTTCTTTTATTAATTTCTTCTCTATATATACTACTATTAAATACATAAGATAAGATACTACCATAAGGATAATTATACCTGCTATTACAAGATTTAAATTAAATACTTGAGAACCATACATTATTAAGTATCCAATACCTTCTTTAGATACTAAAAATTCTCCCATAATAACTCCAATTAAGGACATACTAATATTTATTTTTAAACTACTTATAATAGTAGAATAACTACTTGGTAATATGACATATCTTAAAATTTGAAATTTAGTTGCTTTAAATGATTTAAGTAAATTAATTTTATTTTGATCTGTTGATACAAATCCATTGTATACAGTAATAATAGTTACAATAACAGAAATAAGTAAAGCCATAATTATAATAGAATTAATATTTGCTCCAGCCCAAATAATTATAATTGGACCTAATGCAACTTTAGGTAAACTGTTTATTATTGTTAAATATGGATCAAATACTTTATATAAGAAGTTATTCCACCATAATAATATAGCAATAAATGTTCCTAAAATAGTTCCAATTCCAAAGCTTATTACGGTTTCATATACAGTAATCCATATATGATGATATAAATTTTGTTGTTCATGTAATGAAATAATAGTCTCTATTACTTTTTTAGGTGATGAAGAAATAAAAGTATTGATAAGTTCAAAGTTTGCAAGTAATTGCCATATAATTAATAATAAAATTAGCAAAGTGATTTGAGTAAATATAACTAATATTTTATTAATAAGTAATTTCTTTTTATATTTCTTATAGTCTAAACTATCCACGATAATCTATCTCTTTCCATATTTGATCGTAATATATAGGAAATTCCTTACATTTTCTATTTTCAATTGGAGTAGAAGCATTTGTTAAATTTACATCAAATATTTTTTTAACTTTACATGGTCTTCCGGATAAAACAACAATTCTATTAGCCATAGAGATAGCTTCGGCAATATCATGTGTTATCATAATGGCAGTCTTTTTTTCTTTTTTAATTATTTTATATACATCATCTGATACTGCTAATCTTGATTGATAGTCAAGTGCAGAGAAGGCTTCATCTAACAAGAGAATATCAGGTTCAGTTGCTAGTGTTCTGATTAAAGCTACTCTTTGTCTCATACCTCCGGATAAACTTTTAGGATATTTATAAATAAAATCTTTAAGACCGTATAATTCTAATAATTTTATAACTCTTTCTTTCTTTTCTTTTGTTAAGTTTTTTTCTATTTTTAATCCTATTAAACAATTATCTAGAATATTTAACCAAGGAAATAAACAGTCTTGTTGTAACATATATCCTAATTTCTTTTTCTTTTGGTTAGGATATATTATTTCACCACTACTTTTATCAATTAAACCAGACAAAATAGATAAAAGAGTAGATTTACCACATCCAGAAGGACCTACTATGGCAATAAATTCTCCTTCATTAATATCTAAACTTATATTATCAATCGCAGTTATTTCACCACTTTTAGTAAAGTATTTCTTCTTTATATCTTTAATAGATAAAATTGTATTATTCATAATCTTTAAAATACTCTGAATATATTAAATCATTAAATGAAACTTTATTTTCAAGTTCTCCAGCCGCAATTATAATATCTTGTATATGATTCCATTCATCTTCATTAATAGTTATATTAGACTTCCACGCTTCTCCTTCTTTGTATCTTTCAATCATTTTTGTAATATCTTCTATATCAGTATCTGGGAAAAAGTCTATTATTGATTTAGCAATTTCCTCAGAACTTTTTTCTTCAACAAATTTAAGACCTTTATTAATTGCATTGGAGAAACCTTTTATTATATCAGGATTTTCTTCAATAAAACTTTTTTTAGCATTATATGCTGTATATGGAACTACTCCTCCTAAATCACCAATATAAGCAACTACATGACCATATCCTGTTTGTTCTACTGCAAGTGCATTAGGTTCAAATAGAGTAACAAAGTCTCCAGTTCCTCCAATGAAAGCCCCTTGCATTGCTGCAAAATCAATTGATGTATCTATCGTTAAATCATTATTTGGATCTATACCATTTTTACGAAGTGCCCATTCAAATGTCATTTCTGGCATACCGCCCCACCGGTATTAAAACTTATAATGTGAAAAAACATTGAAAAATAAGGAAAGGTAAAACACATTAACATATAAGTTTTGTAAAAATGGTGGAAATATGAGTAAAAGTAAATTAGGAATATCAAGTTTTGATTTAAATATGAGATTTAAAGATAAAGAAGAAGCAATAAGATATGCAAAAAGATTAAAAGAGTTTATTAGATATACTTGTAAAAAGAAAGAAAATAAAGGTTGGTCGGCAGAAGCAATGATTTGTATTAGTAGTAATAAGGGTAATAGTTCAATAGTATATTATGAACATAGTGGAAAAGTTGGCAGACCTAAAAAAGTTATAAATAAGTATCATAGTGAAAAAGATAGTATAAAAGTAGATTGGCATTTACATATTTTATTAGTATCAAAACCAATGTATGCTTTCAGAGAAGAAATAAAAAAATATATTGATAAGAATTGGAACGAGGTAAAAGTTGAAAAAGAAAAGTTTGATTATAAAAAAATAAAAGATAAAAGTAAGATATATAAGAAAGATACTAATATAAATAAAGCAGAATACTTTATAGACCAAGCAGATGAGGTGCTATTTTGTAATTATATGAGTGTAGAAATAATACCTGATGGTTATAGTTTAAGAGATTTATATTTTGCATATTTAAAAATGATGACATCAAGAATGTATAATAGAACTATTGGTAATGATAAAAGATTACGATTAGAAGATAATTATTATAAGATTAAAAATTTTTATTGGAAATTAACTGAAGAGCAAGATAAGAAAGTTGTTGATAAATTTATAAAACAAGTTCAATTAGATAAGATAGCCAGTAATTATGAAAGAATGAAAAATAATAAAGTACAGGAAAATGAAAGTTTAAAATGTCCTCATCATCAAGAAAATATATGGTTTTAAAAGAAAAATGATAGTAAAAATAATTATCATATAATAAACAGCAAATAACAATTATAATTAATTAGATAATAATCATTGTATTAGTATGATTTAATCAGCATATAAAAGAGATAATAAGTAAAGAGTATTATTATATAGTTTTAAAATTAAAGGTGTTAAAGACCATATTAAAACAAGAATATAAGAAAAGAAATGACTATATAATTAGTCAATAAGTCCATCAATGTATGCTTCTGCTTTTGCTTTATCAACAGAAGATAATTTATGTATTTTATTTAAAAGCATAAAATCTTCATCAGTTATATTGTTAGGTTTAATGCTATCTATTGGCATATCATATTTAGTACGACATAATATGTAGTCAATAGATGTATTGTAATAATCTGCTAATTTAATAAGCATATCAGAACTAGGAAATACTCTCCCTGTTTCATATGAAGAAATAGTCTCTTGAGTAATATTTAAATCCATAGCAACTTTGGTTTGTAGTAAGTTTTTATTATTACGAATTTGTTTAAGGTTGTTTTGCATATAAGATACCTCCTAATAATATTTTAAAATTATTAAATTTGAGTGATAGTAATATTAGTTATACTTATATGCTTAAAATTATATATTTTGTGTTATAATGTTCTTATAGATAAACTATAAGGAGCATAGAGAATGAGTAGTATTGATTTTGATATGGATTTAATAGTTAATAAACTAAAACAAAAAAGAAAAGTATTTGTTTCAGAGGCAGACTTTCAATTAGAATTGGCTTGGGTTATAAAAGAAAATTACCCTGATGCAAAGATAAGATTAGAGTATCCACCTAGTTTTGATTTAAATATGCACATTGATATATTAGTGGTTATTGATAATAAGTGGTATCCTATTGAATTAAAATATAAGACAAAAGGTTGTAAGAAAATTATTGATGATGAAATATTTAATTTAAAAAATCATGGTTCAAAAGATGTTAATAGTTATTTGTATTTAAAAGATATAATGAGAATAGAAAAAGTAAGAAATAATATTAATAATTTTGGAAATGGTTATACAATGTTTATAACTAATGATTTAAGTTATATGAAGAAACCATTAAAAGATAATTGTGTATATAGCGAATTTTCATTAGAAGATAGAATTGTTAAAAAAGGTAAAATGTTTTGGAGCAAAAATGCAAGTAAAGGAACAATGAAAAATTGCGAAGAACCTATTATTCTTAATGATAGTTATAACATAAATTGGAAATGTTATAGTAAGTTAGATAATGAGAATACTGGTACATTTATATATGTAATTAATGAAATAAAGAATAATTAGTTAATTAAACGAGTAATAATGGTTAATAATTGTTGTGATAATAAAATAATGTTGTTTTATTATTAAAAGCGAATTATGGGCGAAATAAACAGAAATTATTGATATAATAAAGTTAAGGTGTTTGTTATGGGAAAGTTAAATATTGTAAGTGGAAATATATTTGATTATTTAGAGGGTAAAGATTTAATAGTTAATAGTGCTAACCAATATATGATTTGTTGTAGTGGTGTTTGTGGTGCAATATATAAAAAGGCTAATAAAGAATTATTAGAAGATTATTGTAAAAAACATTATTCAGATAATATGAAAGTAAATGAAGTTAGATTTAGTCCTGGTTTTGATTTGGGTATAGATATATTACATATTTATTGTCCTAAATATTATGAATATAAAGAACATAGATTGGCAATAGATGATTTATTAGAAAGTTATTATCGAATTATAATCAAAGCAAAGACAAATATGTATAAAAGTATTATCAGTGTTAGTTTAGGAACTGGGGTACATGGTTATAAACATAATGATGTGGCAAAAAAAGTTATAGAATTATTAAATTATTTAGTTCTAAAATATAATATTGATTTTACTTTAGTATTACCTGATGAAGAAATAATGAAATTGTATAAATAATATTTTATATAATTTTAACAAAACCCTGGACTTATTTTATTATGTTTGGTATTATATATATAGGTGGTGATTATATGAAAAAACCAATAGCAATTGATTTATTTTGTGGTGCAGGTGGAATGAGTGAAGGAATGCTCCAAGCAGGATTTCATATAATTTATTCAAATGATATTAGTAAAGATGCAATGAAAACATATATTCATCGTCATGAGCAATTAGGTTTATACCATAAAAAAAATACCTTTGAGTCTTGCAAAGACATTAGAGAATTAGATGCTAAAGAAATATTTGCTTCAATTGCAGAAATTGATGAATATAAAAACAAAACAAATATAACAATAGATGCTATTTTTGGTGGTCCTCCTTGTCAAGGATTTAGCCGAGCAGGGAAAAGAAATGCAGAAGATCCAAGAAACAAATTATTTAAAGAATACATAAGAGTAATAAATGATGTAAGACCAAAATATGTTGTTATGGAAAATGTTGAAGGGTTTCTTGATACAGTTTTTGAGGGATTTATAGGTTTAGATGGGGAACAATATAAGAAAGATAAAGCTCCATCAATTCTTATAAATGAGTTTAAAAAAATTGGATATAATACTATTGGACCTAAACTATTAAATGCTTCTGATTATGGGGTTCCTCAAAATAGGAAAAGAATGATATTTATAGCATTTCTACCTAGTTGTGCAGAACCAAAATTTCCAAGTCCATTAAAAGCAAAAAAAGTAACTTTAAAAGATGCTATTTATGATTTGATTAACATTGATAAAGTTAGTTCGTTCGCTGAAGAATGTAAATATGGAAGAACTAAAAGAATAGATGGAAATAATGTTGATTATGATAATTCAAAAGTATTAAATAATGAAATGTCTTCGCATACAAAATTAATTTCAGAAAGATTTTCGTTATATAATGAGGGAGAAACAACTTTTGATTTAAGAAAAAGAATACAAACATCTGGGATTGATTTAACCGAAAAAAATGCAATTATTCAAGATTTGCTTAAAAAATATTCAACTGATGAAAAAGGAATAATTAAAATGTTTAAAGAAAAAGAATTAACAGATGAAGATATAAATAATCTCTTAACAAAAAAAGGAATCAGAAAGAAATTAAAATATAGTATACCATCTCCAACAATGGTAACTCTCCCAGATGATTTTATTCATCCAACTGAAAACAGAACGTTAACTGTACGAGAAATGGCAAGAATACAATCTTTTGATGATAGTTTTGAATTTTTAGGTAAAAGAACAACAGGTGGTCCAAGAAGAAAACTTGAAGTTCCACAGTATACACAAGTTGGGAATGCTGTACCACCACTTTTAGCAAAAGCAATTGCTAATGAAATATTGAAAGCATTAAACGGAAAAAAATAGGTTACTAATTATAGTAACCTTTTTATATTTTGAAATATTTATACTTTGTATCTATTTGTCTAAGTTCTTCACCTAAAACAATTCTTGGATTTATATGTTGATTTGTATAGAAAACTCGAGATGGTAGTTCTCCTAATGATTGGGCAACTCCAGATTTTGTTCTATTTCCCCAATAAACACCACCAGAAAGATTAGAAACTCTTTTTACAGCAACTGAATTTGTTGTTAGTCTATCAGTATTTACTGTAGGGACTGTAGCAAAAGAATAAGTAAATCTTCTGCAGTCTTTAATTGAAAAGTTATTTCGTCCAATTGTAATATTATTATTTTCAAAAGTTCTAACCTTATATATCATATCCCATAGCATTGGTATTTGTGCATTGTCATTCCAATTTGTTTTGCATTGAATAATATTAATTTCTATTTTGTCAAAGTTTTGTGTAATAAAATTATTAATATTAGTTAAAATTGATGCTCCTTCTTCTTCAATATATTGACTTTCACTATCATCTGGGAATGTTATAGCAACAATATCAGCTTCCGTATTTGAAATAAAACTACCATAATTTACAGTTATTGCATCCTTTATAGTTTGAGGTAATAAATTAACTACCGGTCTTACTACAACAGTTCTTGTTCCTATAGAACATAAATTAAGATACCAACAGACTAAATTCTCCCATATAGTTCCACCAGAAGATACAGCAGATTGGCTTCTACCAGCACTTGTTGACCTAAATATATCGCTTAAGTTAGCACCTAACTCGGTTAATTCATTAACACTTTTACTCCTAATTCTTCTTCCGATTCTTTCTTTCCATGTTGGCCATACTGTTGCAAAAGATTGAACAGTAAATAAATTATCAATTGCAAGTTTTCTATATTCTTCAATTAATTCGCTCATAAATCTCACCTCGATTTAATTATAACACAATTTTTTGTTTTTTGATATTTGTTGTAAGTAATTTGCTTTCTTAAAAAAATATTCATAGTACCAAAGTCCTCTTTTAATGATATAATGTTATTGGTGAAGTATTATGCTGTATAAAAGTATTTTTGGAAGAAAGCCTAAAAAAGAAAATAAGAAAGAGTTTTGTCAAAGAATTGTTGAACTATTAAATCATATTGAGTATGTTAGTGATGGAAGCATATATAGTAATGGATTTTATATGATAAATGATATGTTTAGATTTAGTAATTTAAATAATGGATATGTTGATATAGATGATTTATTAAATGAAAGTGATGAATCTTTTGAAAACATATTTGATTTATGCAATTCAAATAATTATGAAATTACCGAAGAAGAAATATTAATTAATATAGACATAATTGTTAATTGTTTATTTAATTTTAAAGATAATAATAATAGATATTTTTATAACAAGGAAAAAGCATTTGAAATTGTAGATATTATTGCGAGAGCAATAAAAGAATATTTGTTGGGCTACGGTTATGTATTAAGATATGATGAAGAAAAAGAACAATTTTTTATCGTAGAAAATGATATTGCTATTGACCTTGATGAAATAGATGATATGAAATTAAAAAGTGAAATCATTAATTATTATGATTATAAAAATGTTGATGACTTGGAAGAAAAGAAAAAAGTTATATTTTCTTTAATTAGTAAATTAGAAAGTAGAAAAAATGATATTAGTAAAATAATGGGAAATAAAATTGCTGATATGTTTAGTAATTATGCTAATAATTTTAATTTAAGACATAATAATGTAGATGAAAATTATAAAAAATATTACAATAAACAAATAGCCGATATGAATGAAGAAGAAATCTTAAAATGGTGGAATTATATTTTTGCTTTTATGATAAATGTATATTTGAATTTAAATAAATTAAAAGATGTTAATATAAATGATAGCTATAAGTGATAATTAAAAATGTGTACTTTTATAAAGATTTAATTTTAATAAGAATTAAGTCTTTTTTTTATTTATAAATGTGTAGAAATCAATTTATAAATCTTTAAAAAGTTTTTTTCACATTTTTAAAGAAAAACCTTTTAAGAACGAAGTAAGTATCATATAATTAATCTTCATATGGTAAGGAGGTGGCATAAAGTGAAAGAAGAAACATTAAGAAATATTTTATCTTCAATATGTGATGATTATATTGATACACTTTTAACTGGTATAGAAGAAAATGAGAAGGATTTTCCCTATACTCTTGCTTGTGCTAATTTTATTAGTGAGTTAAAAGCAAAAAATATCATTGTTAATTTATATACAACATTTGATATGCAAATTGTAGATATGATATATAGAGAAACAAGCAATTATTTAGCAAGGTAGGTACTATATGAAAAATAAAATATTTGGTTATGTTAGAGTTAGTAGTAAAGAGCAAAACGAAGATAGACAACTTATTGCTTTCAAAGAATTTGGTATTAATGAAAGAGATATTTATATAGACAAACAAAGTGGAAAAGATTTTAACCGAGAACAATATAATGTTCTAAAACATATATTAAGGGAAAATGATGTTTTAGTTATTAAGAGTATTGATAGATTAGGTAGAAATTATAATATGATTATTGATGAGTGGAAAGACATTACAAAAAATATTAAAGCCGATATAGTTGTATTAGATATGCCATTATTAGATACTAGGAATAATAAAGACTTATTAGGAACATTTATTAGTGATTTAATTTTACAAATATTATCTTATGTGGCAGAACAAGAAAGAACTTTTATTAGGCAAAGGCAAAAAGAAGGTATCGCAGCAGCAAAGAATAATAATGTTAAGTTTGGAAGACCTAAAATAGAAAAACCACAAAATTTTGATATTGTGGTTAATAAGTGGAAAAATAAAGAAATCAAAACTAAAGAAGCAATAGAAATACTAGGACTAAAACCTAATACATTTTATAATTTAGTTAAACAATAGTTTTATTTATTAGAGTGTAAAAAGTTATCAACATAGTTTTCATAATCAGTCATATTTAATTTTTTAATACACTCTTTTTTTATTATATTTTTTTCATAATTATATTTATCAATATCATATTTATTTGGATTATTATGTAAATATTTTAACAGTTTTTCATCTTTCCTAGTAGCACTTTTATATTCCTTTGATTGATAAAGTAAATTAACAGCATTCTCACATATAGTTTGTTTACCATAAACAAAAGTCATTCTATAACAATATCTTTTGTTAGGTTTATTAGTAGCATAATACTTATTACATAATTCGCATTGTTTAATATAGTATAAAACATTAGAAGAAAATAAACAATCTAAAAACATATATAACAATTCAATATCATCTTTATAATTTCCTTCTTTATGAATAATTAAATCAAATGTTCCACCATTATTATTTTTTACTTGTTGCTCTAATAGATTAATTTTATTATTTTTAGGTAATGCCATATCTTTATCCCAAAAAACTAAATCTTTATCTTTTTTATTATTTGCATAATGCATAGTTATATTACTTTCATTAGATAATTTTATATTATGTTTTGTTATTCTTTTGCTAATAGGTGGAACTGTTATATTATGAGTTGCAATAAAACTAAAATAAGAATCTTTATCTATTTTATCTTTGCCTAATTTTAATGAATAGTCATATATCTTATCAAGTTCATTGCTCGCAGAAGAAGAAAGATTATCAAAATAAGTAATAATATCATATACCTTAAAATTGTTATCATTAGTTTTATAACCGAATGAAATATAAGGTTTATTATTTTTATTTGTGCTTAATTCTTCGCTATATCTAAAATAATACATATTAATCTCTCGCTTTCAAAAAAATTTTCTTTATTTTAACATATGTCGGATAGTTTTGCAAAAAATATATTTTAAATTTCCTTATAACTTATTATCTTTTTTGCTATTCTTTTATTGCAAGCAGAAATTATAAATATTTTTTTCCTAGGATATAATTTTTGTTTAGCATAAGAAAGTGAGGAGTTTTTATGAAAATAAAAAATAAGGAAAATGTTATAGTTTTGTCTTATTACAAAGAAGATAAATTAGATTTAAGTATAAAGATAGAAGAAAAATTAAAAGAATATTGTGAGTATAAAAATTATAAAGTATTAGAAATAATTAGAAAAGTTTATCATAATAATATTGAAACAATACTTAGTGGTATAATTTCTATTAATCCGAAAGATATAAATAAAATAATTATTTATGATATTAATGATATAGCAACTAGTGATAAAGAAATTGTTATGTTTGAGTCATTATTTAATATTGTTAATATAGAATTAGAAACAATTAATCAAGGTATTATTGGTAATAATTTAAAATCTAATTGTATTATAATTGATGATAATATTTTTGATGAAAATCAACAATTCATTATTTGTGAAGATACACCATTTTAATAAATAATTAGATTTAATCATAAATTTTATTGGGTGATTAAAGTATGAAGATAGTAAATATCTTTAACGAAAACGGAAAAACACTACAACAAATAATGGAAGAATTTTTAGTTGATTATTGCCTTGAAATTGGCTTTTTCAAAAAATAATCTTATAATAAATTTGTTAATGTGTTTTACCAAGAAAGGAGTAGAAATTTGAAAAGTAAAACATATAACTGTGCTTTATATATTAGACTATCTCGTGAAGATGGTGATAATATGGAAAGTGAAAGTATAAAAAATCAAAGAGACTTAATTCATATGTTTTTAGAAAGAACAGATGAAAAATTAAGATACATTGATGAATATGTCGATGATGGCTTTACTGGTTCTAATTTCGATAGACCTTCTTGGAAAAAACTATTAAACGATATAGATAGTGGTAAAGTTGATACTATTATTACCAAAGATTTATCCCGTATGGGCAGAGACTATATCTCAATGGGGGAATATATTGAAAGAATATTCCCCGAAAGAGGTATAAGATATATTGCTATCAATGATGATATAGATACATTATATGAAACCCCAGGATTAGAGTTTTTGCAATTTAAATTGATGTTCAATGATTATTATTTAAAAGATACATCAAAGAAGATAAGAAAAATTGTAAGAGCAAAAAAAGAGAAAGGACAATTTTTAGGTTGGAAGGCAGTATATGGCTATAAAAAAGACCCTAATGATAAACATAAGTTAATTGTTGATGAAGAAGTAAGACCTATAATAGAAAGAATTTTTAATTTGGCATTGGATGGTAAAAGTCCAAGACAAATAGCAAATATTTTTTCTGATGAGAAAATACCAACTCCAAGTGTTTATGCTAACTTAAATCGTGGTTTAAAATCAACTGCTTATGAATTATGGTGCCCTAGAACTATTGAAGAAATGCTTACAAATGAAACATACATCGGAAATCTTACCCAAGGTAGAAGAAAAAAGTTAAATTATAAATCTAAAAAAGAAATTAGAACACCTAAAGAAGAGTGGATAATTACTGAAAATACCCATGAGGCAATTATAGATAAAGATATTTTTTATACAGTTCAAGAATTGTTAAAGAAAAATAAGAATAAAGCAAATAGTAAAAATATGAAATTATTAAGTGGCTTTATGAGGTGTAAAGAATGTGGTCATGCCATAGGTATAAATAAAAGTAGTGATGGTAAAAGAGCATATTGTTGTTGTACTTATTATGTATCACATAGTAAATATGGTTTATGTACTCCACATTCTTGCAACTATGATAAATTAGAAAAATTAGTTTTAGATAATATAAGAGATATGTGTGAGAAATATGTTGATAGTTCAACTTTTAAAGATAAGGTAGAACAAAGTAAAAAGCAAAATGATATTAGAGTTAAATTACAAAATGACATTAATGTATTGGGTAAGAAGATTACTAATAATCTAATATACATTGATAAGATATATGAAGATAAGTTAAAAGGTAATATTGATTTAGAAATGTTTAATCGCTTATCTTTAAAGTATAAAGAGGAAGTAGAACTATTTAAAAATAAGAAATTAGAATTAGAAGAAGAACTTAATAATATAGGCACAACTGAAACAGTAAAAGAAAAAGAAGATACATTAAAAAAGATAAAGGAATATTTATCTTTTACTAAACCTAATAGAAATCTATTAGTTAATTTAATTGATGAAATATTAATAAGTGAAGATAAGACAATAGAAATACATTATAAATTTAAGTTAAACTAATATTATAAGTTTAATAACCGATGAACTAATCGCCATTAAAACTTATAATAAATTTTTCAAAGAAATTTTATTATAAGTTTATCATCCGATGTCCTTTTCTACCACCAATTACATATTTACCTTTTAAATTTTCTAAAGTAAAATTTTCATATTTTTCTCTAGCTACTAAAAAAGAACCATCTTTTTGTGTTAAACCTGCAAATGTTTGTAAATAATCTTTTTCACCGCCATTATATACATATATTGTAGCTTCTGTACCACAAAAACCAATTTGAACATCTCCTGATAATACTGCTGCAGTAACGGCATCGGCACCTGATGCTAAAATAAGTTCAATTTCAATTCCTTCTTCTTCAAAATATCCTTCACTAATTGCAACATATTGTGGTGCATAAAAAATGCTATGTGTTACTTCTGCTAGTGTTATCTTAGTTAATCCATTATCATTTTTATTTTCTTTTCTAAAAACAAATATTCCAAAAACTATAATACCTAAGATTATTAAACTAATAATAATTTTTTTCATATATTCCATCCTTTCATACAGTGTATTATATTCTTTTATAGTTATTTTGTTAAAAATATCTTGCATTCAATTAATACCATATTTATAAAAATATTGTAAAATAAATTAATCAAATGTATAATTGATGTAAGAAGGTGACTTATGAATATTTTAGTTATAGATGATGAAAAAGAAATAGCAGATTTGATAGAAATATATTTAAAAAACGAGAATTATAATGTTTATAAATATTATTCTAGTGAAAATATAGTGAATGATTTAGAAAACATAAAAATAGACTTAGCAATATTAGATGTTATGATGCCTGGTGTCGATGGTTTTTCATTATGTGAAGAAATAAGAAAAAAATATAACTTTCCAATAATATTTGTAACTGCTAAAGTAGAGAATATTGATAAAATAAATGGGTTTGCAATTGGAGCAGATGATTATGTGACTAAACCATTTGAACCATTAGAATTAGTAGCAAGAGTAAAAGCCCAAATTAGAAGATATAAAAATTATAATAAGGTAGCGGAAAATGAAGAAGTAATTGATTTTCGAAATATTGTAATAAATAATAATAGCCATGAATTTTATTTTAAAGATAAAAAGATATTACTTACTCCAATTGAGTTTTCTATTATGTGGTACTTATGTAAAAATAGGGGAACTACAGTAAAAACTGAAGATTTATTTATGGAAGTATGGAAAGAAAAATATTACGAAAAAGATAACAATACAATTATGGTACATATTAGACATTTAAGAGAAAAAATGAATGATATAGGAAGAGAACCTAAATATATAAAAACAATATGGGGAGTGGGATATAAAATTGAAAAAGAAAATTAGATATGGAAAAAAATTAACTAATAAATTTATAAGAAGAATATTTTTATGGACTTCTATTTATACTTTTATTTTTATAATATTATGGCTTTTATGTAGAAGCATATGTTCTAATGTTATTTGGTATGAAGGTGATTTCTTTTATCATATATTAAGAAACATAGGATATAGTTTTACAACATTATTAATAATATGGTTAATAGGGTTTTCAATAATAGTTATAATATGCTTGTACAAAACATTATCATATGTTGATTCAATAGTAGATGCTAGTGCTCTTTTAATAAGTGATAAAGAAGAAGATATAGTACTTCCAGAAGATTTATTAGATGTTGAAAAAAGAATGAATCAAATAAAAAAACAGGCAAGAAAAAATTTGAAATTAGCCCAAGAAAATGAACAAAGAAAAAATGATCTAATAGTATATTTAGCTCACGACATAAAGACACCTTTAACTTCTATGATTGGATATTTATCTTTACTTAACGAGGTTAACGATATGCCATTAAAACAAAGGGAAAAATACATAAATATTGCTTTGGAAAAGTCATATCGTTTAGAAGACTTAATTAATGAATTATTTGATATATCAAGATTTAATGCTGAAACAATTATTTTATCTAAAGAAGAATTGAATTTAACTATGATGTTAGAACAAATAGTCGATGATTTTTATCCTATATTAAAGGAAAATAATAAAGAAATAATAATTAAAAGTGATGATAAGATAATTATATATGCAGATTCTGATAAGATTGCTAGAGTATTTGGTAATATTATAAAAAATGCTATTAATTATAGTATTAATAATGATAAAATAGAAATAGAAGTAAAAAAAGATAATGAAAATGTTATAGTTAAAGTAAAAAATAAAGGTACTAAAATACCGGAAGAAAAATTAAAAAGAATTTTTGAAAAATTTTATAGAGTTGATTCATCAAGAACAAGTAAGACCGGTGGCAGTGGATTAGGACTTGCTATTGCAAAAGAAATAGTAGAATTACATAATGGAAAAATAATTGCAACAAGTGATGATTTTGAAACAGTATTTGAAGTAGTTTTACCATTATATAATAAATAATTATAATTTTAAATATTAAATTTTAGGAGATGGAAAAGTGATAAAAAAAATAAATATTGACATATTAAGATTAATTGCATCATTTATGATAGTTGCTATTCATATATATCCACTTGCATCAATAAATGAAGATGTTGATTATATAATTACTAGAGTAATATTTCGTATAGCAGTTCCTTTTTTCTTAATGATAACAGGTTATTATATTTTACCTAAAGCAACCCAAAATATAGCAACATTAAAGAAATATACAGTTAAGATTTTAAAATTATATGTTATTAGTATGCTTATCTATTTACCAGTAAATATTTATACAGGTTATTTTAATAATATTAATTTTATTGTATTATTAAAAGATATTTTAATTAATGGGACATTTTATCATTTGTGGTATTTTCCTGCATTAATTATAGGTTTATGGATTAATTATTACTTAATAAAAAAATTAAAATTAAAGACTATTTATGTATTATTTATCTTTTTATATGTAATTGGACTTTTTGGTGATAATTATTATCATTTTATAGAAAATATAAGTATATTTAGGACTTTATATAATAGTATTTTTTCTATTTTTGATTATACAAGAAATGGTTTATTTTATACTCCAATATTTATTTATATTGGTTATATATTTAATAATAAGAAAAATACATTAACAAATAAGAAAAATTTAGTTTATTTATTTATATTTTTAATATTTATGACAATTGAAGGAACATTATTATATTTATATAGTGTACCAAGACACAGTAGTATGTATATATTTTTAATTCCCTTTTCTTCTTATTTATTTAATTTTGCTATTTACAATAACAATGGTTTTAATAAAAAAATTAGAAATTTATCTACATGGATATACATATTACATCCATTATTTATACTTGTAGTAAGAATTATATCTAAAATATTAAATCTTGGTATATTAATTAATAATAACCTTATTAATTATTTTATGGTATTAACTCTTACAATAATGTTTATTCTATTTATATATAAAGTAAATGAATTAATAAAAAATAGACAATAAATATATTATAATTTAATTAATTTAAGAAAATCTTAAGAATTTTATAAGAAAAAATTAAAGAAAAAGTAATTATTAATTGATACAATTTGTATGTAATTAATAATTATTTTTTTTAGAAAGAATTGGTGATAATATGAAAAAAAGAAAAATAAGGAATAGTGTTAAAGTACTATTAGTAATAGTAATAATAATATTTTTAGCTAATTTTATAACTAGTAATGGTTATCTTATTTATAGAGGAGTAGACAAAATATTAAATAATAATAATACAATAAATGAAAATATAAGTACTACTGAAGATACAAAAGATCTATTAAAGGAAATGTCTAAAAGTGATAGTAGAATAAATAAAATATTAGAAATTTATGATAAATATCCTGAAGTTCTTTTAGAAATGTTATCTAGAAATAGTGATATGACTGATTATGTAGTTAATTATTTAGATAAAAAAGGTACTGTAACTACTGATAATATTGGTAAAGTTAAGAAAGGGGAATTCCCGTTACTTTTACAATATGATACAAGATGGGGATATGGAAAGTATGGCGATAGTGTAATAGCTATTAGTGGTTGTGGTCCTACAGTAATATCTATGGTAATAGCAGGTTTAACTGGTAATAATTCTATTACACCTTATGATGTTGCTAAATATTCTGAAGAAAATGGATATTATGATTCATTAGCAGGTACAAGTTGGAGTTTGTTTACAGAAGGTGTTTTAGAATATGGGATAAAGGGAACTACTATTTCATTATCTAAAAGTATTATGATAAGTGAATTAGAAAATGGGCATCCGATTGTTTGTAGTATGCGAAAAGGAGATTTTACTACCACAGGTCATATTATATTAATAACAGGAGTTAAAGATGAAAAGTTTATAGTTAATGATCCAAATAGTAAAGAAAGAAGTAAAAAATTATGGGATTATGAAACCTTAGAACCACAAATTAGAAATTTATGGTCATTTGAAAAAATAAGTTAAGTACTGTGTATAATGGAATTTAATTTTACTCAAATAATAAAAAATATGATAAAATAATATAGAGGATGTTAGATATGAGTAGAAGGAAAAGAAAAAATAAAAAGAAACAATTTGTGCTTTCTATATTAATAGTATTAGTAGCTATAGGAATATATTATAAAGATCAATTTCAAGAATATATACAAATAAATAAAACTTATGCGATAGAGTCTTATGATATGAGTAATATTCCACAGTATAGTGGAAAGTCTTATGTTGTTTTAAATGATAATAAACCTAATTTTACGGATGAAGACTATTTAAAAGGTAGTTTTGAAGAATATAGTGAGCTTGATGCTTTAGAAAGATGCGGAGTTGCATATGCAAATGTTAGTGTTGATACTATGCCAATTGAAGAAAGAGGAAGTATAGGACAAATAAAACCTTCAGGATGGCATACTGTTAAATATGATATTGTAAGTGGTAAATATTTATATAATAGATGTCATTTAATTGGATATCAATTAACGGGAGAAAATGCTAATCCTAAAAATTTAATTACTTGTACAAGAAGTATGAATACTGAAGGAATGTTAGAATTTGAAAATCAAGTAGCGGACTATGTAAAAGAAACAAATAATCATGTTTTATATAGAGTTACTCCAATATTTGAAGGAAATAATTTGGTAGCTAGTGGTGTTCAAATTGAAGCTAGTTCTGTTGAAGATAGATGTGGAGATATATGTTTTAATGTATATGTATATAATGTACAAGATGGAATAGAAATAAATTATTTGAATGGAGATAGTCATTTAATTGATAAATAATAGATTTTATTGAGTACTAATTGTAGTACTTTTTTATTTATTTATGGTAATTTTCTCGTCCATAATATTCGACATTTATTTTACAATTTTATTGACTTTTATAATTGACATGATATAATAGAATTATATTGTAGAGAATACCATACAGGGCTTCCATTTAATACAAAGGGGAATGTAATATGAGTAAAAAGATTAAACTTGTTACGGAAAAAGTTAAGCGAGAAAAGAAGACAAAAAAGAGATTATTAATAGTTTTAATATTGCTTTTATTACTTCTTTTACTTTTGTATTTGGCTACAGGTATTATTTATAATAAGGGGAATTTTAGTATAACGCTAGATAAAAACTTATATTACACAAGAGGGCTAGTAGTGTATGATAATCCTGAAGATAAGACTTATAAATCAGAACTTTTTGCAGAAGAGCCTAATCATTTTACTAATGTATCTTATCGTTGGTTACCTGATGATTTAGATAATAGTAATGGTGGTTCTCATAATGGAGATAGTTATCTTGCATATACTTTTTTTGTAGAAAATACAGGAGAAGAAATAGCGGATTATTGGAGTGAAGTTGTAATCTATGATGTTATCCAAAATGTTGATGATGCATTGAGAATTAGAATTTATAGAAATGGGGAGTATGTTACTTATGCTAAATTAGGTTCTGATGGGGTAGCTGAACCAGACACAGTACCTTTTCAAGAAGATGATTTAGTAGTAAGAAATCATGTAGAAAGTTTTAAACCAGGTGATTTAGATAAGTATACAATAGTAATATGGATTGAAGGAAGCGATCCTGAATGTACTGATTATCTAGTTGGTGGCGAATTTAAATTTTATATGGATTTTAATTCTGAATATGTAGAGAAGTAAAAAGGAGAGAAGTTATGAGTAAAAAAGATAAAAGACAAAAAACGAAAACTAAAAAATTATTTGTCATTTGTAGTTTAATTGGTGTCTTATTAACTGTTTCAACTTATGCGTGGTTTATTGGTATGAAAACTGTTAATGTTGAAACTTTTGATGTTAAAATTGCTGCGATTGATAGCTTATCACTTTCTTTAAATGGTAAAGATTGGTCTGATACAGTTACTATTAATGCTGATAATTTTGATGATCCTGATACGGTAGGAGCAGATACTACTAATAGTTGGACTAGTTTAATTCCGATGTCTACTGTTGGTAAAATTAATGCTGGAGCATCAAGATTAACTTTGTACCAAAAAGGTAGTTTAACTGCTTCACCAGGTGGTTATAGATTAATGGCAAGTGAAGTAAATAATACAGGAGCTAAAGAAGCTAATGGATATGTAGCATTCGATTTATTTATTAAAAATATGTCTGGTAATAAATATTATCCTGAATATGATCCATTAAATGAAGAAGCGATTTATTTAACACCTGATTCTGAAGTAACAATTTCAGAAACTGGTGGAGAACCAAATACAGGAATTGAAAATTCAGTGAGAGTAGCATTTGCTCAAATAGGCCGTGTTATTGCAACAACTCCTACGACTGATGGTTCTGAAATAAGAGCAATTGATTGTAGTGGTACTGGAGGAGTTACTTCTATATGTTCAAGAGATGCCCAAATTTGGGAACCAAATGATACAAAACATGTTAAAAATGCAATTAATTGGTATACAACTTCTTGTTTATCAAGAAAAGCATCAGGAACAGATGTAACTTTAGATAGTTCTTTTGAAGGGGCTTGTAAAGAAATAAAAGACGGAACAGCTTATCCAACATATGCAGTAGGAGGAGTTATCACTGAGGATGATAATATAGATGTATATGATGGTACAGAATATAATGGTTATACATCATCAATTAGTGGAACACCACAAGCAGGTAAATTATATAAGTTCCCATATTTTACAGATACTATGAAAAATTTAACTAGTACTGATAGACCTGAATTTATGACATTAGCACCAAATAGTATTACTAAAGTAAGAATATATGTATATATTGAAGGACAAGATGTAGATAACTATGATTTTGCTTCATTAGGAAAGAAAATTTCTGTAGCATTTGGATTTAGTAAAGAAAGATTCTTTGGTGAAGATGTTGATTATGAAGGACCACCAGAATTACCAGATGATGTAGAAAGAACCAGAAAAGTATCTTATACAAATACAGGAACAGTAGTTCCAAGTGATTCTAGAATAACATTTGATGATGATGCAAATGAATTTACTATACCAAATTGGTTTAGAGCATTTACATTTACTGATAATGGTAAAGAAAAAGTTGCAACTGGAACAGAACAAGATGATAATGTAACTTGGGAAATTAAAGATAAATAAAAAGAAGTAGGAGGTAGTCATGACAAAAGAGCATAACATTAAAAGAAGTAAAAAAATAAGAAATTTAGTTGTCTTATGTTGTATGTTTGGAATACTTTTATCAGCATCAACTTATGCATGGTTTATTGGTATGAAAACAGTTAATGTTAATAAATTTGATATTGATATAGCAACAACAGAAGGTTTATTCTTATCAATGAATGGAGAAGATTGGAGTTATTCATTAGCTCCAACTGATCCAGAAACAAAAGTTTATACAAATAATGCTAATACATTTGCAGATGATGGATTAATTCCAATGTCATCAGTTGGAGATATGGATTCAACATCATCTAGAATGAAATTATATCAAAAAGCTAGTTTAACAGCAGTAACTGGTGGATATAGATTTTTAGCAAGTAG
>CALVXP010000010.1 GCA_944371525.1 uncultured Bacilli bacterium
GCATTATAAAATATAAACATTTGTTTGTCAATGTTTTTGATAAACAAACAATACAAAAATCGAACTTTCCTTATAAAAAAAAAAACAAATTTATTTCTAAACTTGTTTAAATATAACTTTAAATGTTGTGTATCCATTTTTACAATTAACAGATATTTTACCATTATGATTTGTAACTATATTTTTAGCAATAGCAAGCCCTAAACCATATCTATTTTCATTCCTATTTCTTGATTCATCAATACGATAAAATCTATCAAATATTTTTTCTTGATCTTCTTTTGGAATTTCGTTTCCTTTATTTTTTACTTCTAAAATAATATTGTTTTTACTATTATATAAGTTAACAAATATTTTAGAATTATCCGTACTATGTTTAATTGCATTATCTAAAAGAATTCCTAATAATTGTTTAATTTTATCTAAATTACACTTAAACATTATCTTATCTTCAATATCAGTTTCTAATTCTAATTTATTTTCATAAACTAAACTTTCAAAAGTTAAACTAGTTATTTCAACTATTTTAGATAAATTATTGATACTATAATTCTGTTTATCATCAATATTTTCTGATTTTGCTAAATCAAGTAAATCAATAACCAATTTATTCATTCGTTCTGCTTCTGTTTTAATATTATTTAACCATTTTTTTTCTTTTGAATCTTCTTCCAATGCTTCAGCACTTGCCATTATTATGGAAAGTGGTGTTTTTAATTCGTGAGAAGCATCCACTATAAATTGTTTTTGTTTATCAAATGAAACTATTACAGGTTTAGTTAGCCACTTAGTCAAACGATTAGATATATATATATTTAGTATTTCTAATAATATAAATATTAATAAAGACATTCTAAAATAATCTCCTAATTTATTATTAATAGCTATATTATCCATAATTATTAAATTATTCTTGCTAGTCAAAAAATAAGAATATCGATCAAAATATAAATTACCTATTTCATATTTTTTGTTAGTCTTTATAAAATTCAAAGCTAACTGTATAATTTCGGCATTATTTAACCCATTATCCGTATAACTTATAATATTTGTTATATTATATAATTTGTCAAAAGATATTACATACACATTAGCATTTATAAATATTGGTTTCATATTATTACCATCAATAATTACATTATCATTTACTATATAATAATTATTATGTATACTTTCAATTTCTCTTAAATCTGTTTTTACATCATTTAATTCTCTTTGATATAACTCACCATTAAATATTATTAATAAGCTTAAAATAAATATTGTTAATATTATTAATAAAATGGTAAATGTTTTATTTTTAAGTTTCTTCATCTGATACCTCTAATTTATAACCTAAACCTCTAATTGGTTTTATTTTAACTGACGATCCTATTGCTTTTATTTTCCTTCTTATAAATGATATATATGCTTCTAGATTATTAGATGAAGCAGAAGTATCAAATCCCCATACTTTATCATATAAAATATCTTTAGAAACTATTTGACTAGAATTATTTATTAAATATTCTAATAATAAAAACTCTTTACATACCAAATCTATTTCTTCATTAGTGTTGGTACATGTTAATGTTGAAGTTTTTATATTTAATTTTATATCACCATATTCAATGTACTCAGTATTTTGTTTACTACTTTTCTTTCTTAATTGAACATTTATTCTCGCAATTAACTCTTCTAGATGAAATGGTTTTGTAAGATAATCATCTGCACCTGCATCAAAACCAGTAAGTTTATCATCTAACATAGTTTTAGCAGTTAACATTATTACTTTAGAATTAATGTTTTTATTTCTTATTTCTCTTAATAATTCAAATCCATTTAATTTTGGTAACATCACATCAAGAATAATTAAATCATATATATCAGTAAGAGCATTATATAATCCTTCTTCACCGTCTAATGATATATCTACAGTATAATGCTCTTTTTTTAATCTACTTGCTATTACATCAGCAAGTTTAAATTCATCTTCAACTATTAATATTCTCAATTTCTTTCACTTCTAATCTAGATTAGTTTTCCATAATCCATGAATATTACAATATGCATATACTATAGAATTATTTATATAAGGTAATTCTACTATTGGATCCATATTAGGTTCTAATTTTTTTAAACTTATTTCATTATCTTTAACTATGGCAATCCATTCAATATAATGTTTTTCTTCCATCGGATGAATAGTACTACCAACGATTACCTTTATATTATTACCTTTTTTTTCAATTATGGGTACATGTTTTTCTACTGAAGCATCAACACTGTTAGCAACTAACTCTTCCATTTCTCTACCACAACACCTAATTCTTTTAATGTCTCCATCAATTATTGTAATAATATTTCCACATATTGGACATCTATAAAATTTCATATTATCTCCTCCTTCTAATCATATTAATAATAGCATAAATTAGAAAAAATATAAATATATTATTTCTTTATATTAATTCTTTATTAAATTCTCTTATCATTTTTTTTGCATAACTTGTACGCGCAATATTCTCCCATTCTTCTCTTGGGCCAAAAGATAAATCATCAGTCACAATTCTAACTCTATCTTTGTTATGTAATATATGATTAATTGGAACATATTCATCATTTACAAATACGCCAACCATTGTATTTCCTATATCTGTACTTAGTTTATAAGCAAAATCTATTGGCGTAGCTCCTTTTGGTAATTCTATTATGTCTCCTTTTGTAGTATAAACATAAATTAAATCTGAAAACAATTCTAATTTAACTTGACTAACAAATTGTTGATTATCTCCAAACATTGAATTTATCTCAGTTAATGATTTAAAAAATTGAAATTTTCCTTTTAAATCTTCTTGCATAATATCCCTAGCTTTGCCTTTTTTTATATCCCAATAAGCTGTTAATCCAAAAGAAGCCACTTTGTCCATATCAAAAGTTCTTATTTGTGTTTGAACCAATCTATCATCTGGTCCAAATACAGTAGTATGTAAACTTTTATACATATTAGTTTTAGGATTACATATATAATCCTTAAATTTATCATTTATCGGGTGGTACTCATGATGAATCATACCCAATGTTAAATAACAATTTGCTACATCATCTACCATTATTTTTAATGCAAGTAAATCATGAATATCAGATAATCTTTGTCCTTCATTTAATCTTTTATATATACCATAAATATTTTTAGTTCTAACTTTAATTTCATTAGGAATAGTTTTATCATTTAATAAAGTTTGAATTTTAAATAACATTTCTTGTAAGCATTTATTACTTTCTTCTTCTAATCTAGATTTTTTCTCTTCTATTTTTTTATACATATCGGGTTTTAAATATCTTAATGATAAATCTTCTAATTCACTTTTTATGCGATAAGCTCCAATATAATAAGCAAGTGGAACAAATATTTCCATTGTTTCCAATGCATTTTCTTTTTGTTTAAATTCACTTTTAAATTCTAGTGTTCTCATGTTATGAAGTCTATCTGCTAATTTAATTATTATTATTCTCACATCTTCTGTAATACTAGTAATAATTTTTCTAGTATTTGCCAAATTTTGATCTTGTTTAGAGGAAAAATTCATTTTAGATATTTTGGTTACTCCATCTACTAAATTAGCAATATTTTGATTAAAATCATGTGCTATATCCTCTTTGGTAACTTCTGTATCTTCCAAAGTATCATGTAATAGTCCTGCACATACTGTATCAATATCAGCATGCATATCTGCTAGAATATAAGCAACATTAAGTGGATGCGTTATATATGGTTCTCCACTCTGTCTTACTTGTCCATTGTGTAGATTATTAGCATATTCATATGCTCTTTTAACAAATTCAACTTCTGCTAAATTATATTCTTCTACTTTTGTAATTAAATCATTTAAAATTATATTATTCATAATACACCTCCAAAGTAAACAAAAACAGTGACAATAAAACTTAATTGTTATTTATCACTGTTTTTATTATTTATTATTAATAGTTAAAGCAAAGCATGAACAAAAAATATTGTGGCATATAGCATTCAATATAAAGAAATTATTTTTATACCATAATTCTCTATTCATATTACTTCACCTCTAACTATAATTTCTTTAAATTTTATTACTTTTTTGGCTAGTTGTCAACACATTTTTTAAAAGTTATTATAAACTTTATATCATCTATTTTCGTTATAAATAAATTCTTAAATAAATTATATTAATCCAAAATGAGAAGCTTAACATTATCAATATTCTTTTCTTAGTAAATAACAAAATTTAAAAAAAGAAATAGCAAATTTATATATTTCCACTTACTATATCTTTTAAATTCCTTAAATATGATATAAATATATTGGCTTTATCTATATCTTCTTTAACAGTTACATCAACTGTCATAATCGTTTTATTATTTTCAATTACATTTATTTTTCCTACTGTATCTCCTACTGCAATTGGTGCTTTCACATTGTTTAATTCTACATTATAAGTTACATTTCTCTTGTTACTATTTTTATTATTTAATATATTTACTTCTTCTTTTGGGACTACTTCTACATATTCTTTTTCTCCTAAATCTACTTTTATTTTTCCTAAAACATTATCTTTATTTAATAATTGTTCCATTCCATACATATTAAATCCATAATCTAGCATTGCAGTTGTTTCACTATTTCTAGTAGCAGAATCAGGTTCATTCATAACAACAGTAATAATACGCATTCCATCTTTTTTAGCAGTTGCTGTTAAACAATAACCAGCAGTAGTAGTGTACCCTGTTTTAAGTCCATCAACTCCTTGATAAAAACGAACTAATTTATTGGTATTTACTAACCAAAAGCTTTTATCAGTGCCTTCTCTTATATAATCTTCATAAGTTCCTGAAAACTCAAGTATTTTATCATGTTTAACTAATTCTTTAGCAATTAAAGCCATATCATTAGCACTAGAATAATGGTTTTCAGCATCTAGTCCTGTACAATTTTTGAAATTGGTATTTTTAAGTCCTAATTCACTTGCTTTTTTATTCATAAGTTCTACAAATGCTTCTTCAGTTCCGGCAATTCTCTCAGCCATAGCCACCATAGCATCATTTCCAGATGCAATAGAAATTCCTTTTACTAATTCTTCTACGGTCATTTGCTCTCCAGTTTCTAGAAATATTTGACTGCCTCCCATAGATGATGCATTAGCAGATGCCGTAACTTTCTCATCCCATTTTAAATTACCTTTTTCTATTTGCTCCATGATTAATAATAGCCCCATCATTTTAGTCATTGAAGCCGGTGCCAATTTTTCATGTTCATTTTTATTATATATAACAGTTCCAGTTGAAGCTTCAATAATAATTGCACTAGTAGCATTAGGTACTAAATCTACTGTTTCTGCCTTTATAGTTATAGGTACAAACATAAAAATAATATTTAATAATAAAAACTTCTTCATAAATCACCTTCCACTTAAAAATATGTAGAAATTTAGTGTTTATGAAGAATTAAAATTAATTTGTTTGATAAAAGTTTCCTTCATCATCAATTGTTGTATTAATAGACCAACTTCTAATATCATTTAATACTCTTTGTTTATCTTCTCCACTTAATAATGAAGTTTTCTCTTCGTGTTGATAACATGGAGTAAAGGAATAAGTAAAGTTCCCTTCATTATCTATTTTAACATTTAGTATACCAGTATCTTTAGATTCTCTATTGAAGATAAAGTCCCCAATATTATAAACAATTGGTTTATTTTTATAAAATTCTATTCCTTGTAATGTATGTGCATGAGTTCCAATTAAGACATCTGCTCCGGCATCAATATATTCTTTACTTGTATCAATTTGGACTTGTTCTAGCTCATGCGAATCCTCTTTACCCCAATGGATAAGAGCAATAACAAAATCACTATTTTCTTTAGCAGTTTTTATTGCTTCTTTAAATCTAGTTGGATCATATGCTCTTAGAACGCCTCCAGTAGTATCCGTTGCTTCTGGAGTTAAAATAAATTTTTCTGCTCTGGTTGCATTTACAAAAGCGATTTTATATCCATTTGCAATAAAATAATATGGACGAGATGCTTCATCTATGTTTCTGCCTGCCCCAACATATGGAATATCGTTATTAGTTAAAGTATCTAAAGTATCTAAAAAAGCATCTTCTCCAAAATCATATACATGATTATTAGCAAGAGTTACTAAGTCTACACCCATTTCATTATATATACCTACTCGATTTGTATTTGCTCTAAAAGTATAATATTTATTAGGCATGGGTTCTCCTCTGTCACTTATTGTAAACTCATTGTTAGCAATCATTATATCAGCGGTATTCATAATATTTACTACTTCTTCAGAAAGAATTCCATAAATACCTTCTCCTCTTTCATCATATTTAGGAATTATTTCAAAATTATCCGCTAAAGATACATCTCCTACAAAACTAAGATTAACTTCTTTCCCCTTAGTTTCAATTATTTTAACATTATTCATGTTTTCATAGTTATTGTTATATAAATCTAGTAAAACAGTTAAAGATGAACCCGTTAATTCATGCCATACATTTAAATTATATGAATTATTATCTAATGTTGTTTGCAAACTATTAATGGCATCCGTTCCATATTCGCTATATATCCATTTTAAAAAATCTAAATCAATACTTTCGTTTTGCATATCATAATTAATAACCATACTCGTTAATTGTTCATCAGTTATTTGTGGTTTTTCTAACACTTCATTATTACTATTATTAGAGCATCCACTTAAAATAAATAAACTTATAACTAATAAAACTATTTTTTTCATAAATACCTCACTACTTATAGTATACCATAGAATATACTTTTTTTATATTTTTTTAGGTAAATATAATGTCAAAAAAGTCTAATTTGAGTACATTATATTAGATAAACAAAGGAGGTTTGAAAACTATGTATTATTACGGAGGCTACAGTGGCTATGGTAATTCATGCGGATGCGGTGGTTATCCATCATATGGCTACGGTGGTGGTTACGGATATAACGGTGCAATAATCCTAGTTTTATTTATATTACTAGTAATCATAATTGGAACTAGAGTTGTTGCATAACATAGAAGAAAAGTAAAAAACTTTTCTTTTTCTTTATTTTGTGGTATTATATATTAAGCGAAAGAAGTGATCTTATGTTAAAAACAAGTGATATATTAGATGAAAAAGATAAAAGAGTTAGAGCAAAAAATGTTGATGTTACTTTCCCAATGACTAAAGAAGATAAAAAACTTATATACGATATGTTAGAACATCTTCGTTTAAGTCAAATTGAAGAGTATGCTACTAAATATGATTTAAGACCAGGAATGGGGCTTGCTGCTCCACAGCTTGGAGTAAATAAAAATTTCTTTGTTGTATGTTATGAAGAAAGCGAAGGAGTTTTTCACGACTATGTGGTAATTAATCCTAAAATTATATCTCATTCTGAAGAACTTATATATTCTTCTTGTGGTGAAGGATGTTTGAGCGTTAATCGTGAAGTTGAAGGAATAGTACCAAGATTTGCAAGAGTTACAGTTACAGGATTTGATACTGAAGGGAAACCTGTTAAATATCGTGTAAGAGAAGAATTAGCAATTGCTTTTCAACATGAAATAGACCACTTACATGGAATACTTTTTGTAGATTATATAGATCCTAAAGATCCATTTAAAAATATTGAAAGCATGCGTGAAATATAAAAAAGTCTCAAAATAAATTTGAGACTTTTTTTAATATATTATTCTAGTTAAAGATCCAATAATTTTTCCAAATACAAAAATAGATTTTATTATTATATCAATTAATGGTATAGAAATTATTAATAGTAAGTATTTACTTATTACTAATAGTTTCTTTTTATCTATCTTTATATTTGACATATATTTCCTGTTACAATTCTTCTAATTGAACTTCCAAAAGATCTTCCTAGTTCATATATTGTAGAAGCAATTTTGCTAATGGAATTAAGAAGAGATGATGATAATTCTCCTCCAGTTATGTTTTTTAAATCGATATCATCTAATTTTTTCATTTATTCTGCCTCCTTCTCTACTGTACATTTAATTGGATTAGTATACCCATCAATTAAACCAATTACAAACACTACTAATGCTCCTACTCCAATAGCAACACCAAAACTAAATCCCCCTCCAGTTATTTTAGATAAATCACTTTCTTTTACTTCAAGCATTATATTCCCCCTTTATATAGTCAATTATATAACTAATAATCATTTTATTTTCTTTTTCTATTTTGGCAGTTATCATATAATTATCAATTAAATAGATACTTTCTAAATCAGTTTTTAAATATAATAGTTTTACAATATCATTATCTTTATCAACATAATTTTCTTCACTAATAATAATATCTTTATAAGAGTATTCTTTATTATTAAATATTAATTTATTATTATTAATAAGATATTTAAAGTCTTTATTTTTTATATAAGTAGCTAACATATATTCATTATCTATTGATTTAACAGTTAAATTTAGATTAATAAAAGTTTTATATTTATAGGGTAAGGCAAAAAATGATATAACTAAAATCAATATTATTATAATATAACCTTTTTTTAAAGGTATTTTACTTGATAAAATTAATTCTGTTTCAATTAGATTGTTCACATATATCACCACTATTTCGTGTAATTACTTCTTGTAATTTACCATCAGATATCTTTATTACTTTATCATATAAATCAATATTCTCTTTTCTGTGAGATACAATAATAATTGTTTTATTTTTATATACTCTAAATATGTCCTTAAGTATTTTTCTTTCTAGATTAATATCTATTTGATTTAATCCTTCATCGATTAATATAATATTAGATTTTTTAAGTAGTGCTCTTGCTAATATAATTCTTTGTTTTTGACCTCCCGATATATTAAATCCATTTTCTTCTAATATCATATCATATCCTAAAAGACTATTATTTATTATCTCATCTACTCTAGTTATCTTAGTTACTTTCAAAAATTCTTTATCATCGATATTTCTATTTAATATAATGTTATCTTTAATACTTCCTGTATATAATATTTCATCTTGTGATATATAACTTATATTATTTTTAATTGTATTTAAAGAAATATCGTTAATGTCATAAGTATTTATAAATACTGTACTTCTATTTACTGAATAATATTTCATAAGTATTTTTAAAATAGTACTTTTTCCTGAACCGGAATTACCTAGAATTATAACTTTTTCTTTATTATTAATCTTAAAACTTAAATTATCTATAACATTATTAAGTCTATTATAACTAAATATAAGATTATTAAAAGTAATATTTCCATTTATAAATAAATTATCATAAGTATTTATATCAATTACTTTAACATCAAAAAAGTTATTAATTCTTTTAATACTATTAATGGCATAGTAGTATTCTTTATTTAAATTGAATATATTTTTTATAGGGTCAATAAAATAGATAAGGAGTGAACTAAAGGTTATAAAAGAACTTAAACTAATTATGCCATTATTTACATATTTTGTACCTAAATACATTATAAATATTAATCCAATAGAAGTAACCATATCTTTTAATAATACTTCTAAAATAACTAATTTATTATACTGATAAGTGGTATTTACTGAACTAGTATATAATTTTTCGAAGATCTTCTTTCTATGTTTTTCAATACTTAAACCCTTTATAGTTTCAAAACTACTTATTGTTTCTACCAAGAAGGAATTAATTTTAGAATTATTATCTTGCAATATACAAACATACTTTCTAAGTATTGGTTTAAATATTTTTAAGATAAATAAGTATATAATCATAACTATTACTAATATTAAATATAAAGTCTTATTAATTTTAATAAGAAAGATGGAACCTACTATAACGATTAATGAATCAAGCAGTACTGTGATTATTATTTTATTTAAGATATTCTTGACATACACTAAATCGTTAATTCGAGATATTATATCTCCCGTAGGTTTATTTTTATAATAGTTATAAGGGAGTAAAAGTAATTGGGTATAAGTATTAATTATCATTGAAATATCAATTTTCTGATTTAGAAAGATTAATAAATAATCTCTTAAATAGTAAGTAATATTTTTTATAAATAGTACTAAAGAAAATATTATAGTTATAACTATTAAATTATTTATGTGTGTATTTATAACGAAATCTATTGTCGCTTGCATATAGAAAGTCATTATACATGATGTAAGTGTGAACATAATAGATAAAAATAATATTCTTAAAACTAACTTTTTATTTTTGAATAGAAGTGTCCAAATGATTTTATTTAGAAATTTATTGTCTATGGTTACTGGTAACTTCCTAATAGGCTCAAATATCATAATATAGCCTGTCCAAACATCAAGAAATTCCCATTTATCCATAGTGATTTTCCCTTGGGAAGGATCCATTATTGTAAAGATGTCATCTTTTATTTTATAAATAACAACAAAGTGTAAATTCCCCTTTATATTGAGTTGACAGAGAATTGGAGAACGAATTTTATATAATTCTTCAATGTTATCTACTTTAAATGCTTTAGCATCTAATCCAACATCAATTGCTGCATATTTGAGATTATAAAAGTTAGTTCCTTCTTTAGTGGTATTAGTAAGTTCTACTATTCTATTCACTGATATATTACCACCATAGTATCTAATAATTGATAATAATGCTGCACTGCCACAGTATTTTGTTCCTTCTTGTAAGACAATTAATTTTTTCTTCATTATTACCCCCTCATATATATTATTGATAAAAAAAATCATGTTTTACTTCTTTTTTATTAAAAAAATACTTTTTGATAAAAATATTACCAAAAAGTATTTTATACCGTTTATTTTTGTATCAGTTTATATAAGTTCTCCAATCATTTGTTTGGTTTCTTCTCTACTATTATAATCGCACCAAGCATAAGTAAGACCTGCTATTACTAAAATTAATGCTATTACTATAATCATTACAGTTACACCCTTTTTCATCCTTATCAGCTCCTATAATAATTATAGTATATTTTTATACTAGAAACAAGTTATTAATAAAATATTAAACTTATTTTTGTTTTTTATTTGTATAATTAAAGTATTCACTATAAACAGAACTTAAAGATAATAAATATGGAATAGAATTCATAGTGTTTTTATTAATAATAGTGTCTGCATATTTTCCTTTTACTTCTTCAGGTAATTCTAACTCACGAAGTTCACTCTCTAATTCACTTATTAGTAAAGCCACTATATCTTTGTTAAGTTTTATTTTCTCACTATATTGTTCATTATAATCCCTAATAATAAATAATTTATATATAGAATATTCTCCCACCATTAAAGTAATATATTGAATTAATTTTTTTAAAATTTCTGACTGATAAGAAAAACTTAAATTATTATAATTTTGATAAATATTATCTGTTAAATTCCCCAAAGTATTAAGTTGATTTAACATAACAGCCAAATTACCACTTTTAAAACTACTTATAAGTAAATCAATTTGCATTAAAAATTCTTCACCTTTATCTCTATTATTCTTATCTTCTAACATTTTTTCTACTTTTAATTGAAGTTTTTTTAATTCTTCAATAAGATAATCATCACTATAAAGAGTTAATTTAATTCCATCTTCAGTTATGTACTTATTAGATTCATCACATTTTCTTTGGATTTCTTCTAATTCTGCTTTTGCCAAATCACTACTTTTAGAATTTAATTTACTAATTAAATTTTTTATTTTAGAAATAATATCATTTATGCTTTCTTTACTAATAGCTTTATATTGACTTAATATATTTTGTAGTTCTCTAATTACTTTATCTTTGTTTGTATCATCTAATCCATTTAATTCTGTAATTGCTTGATTTAATATACTTCAATAGTCTTTGCTTTTTTATTGTATTTTGAAAATTCATCACCAAAGTCAAATATGTCATTATATTTTTTATCTATTCTCACATCATTATTATTTAAATAATTATATTGTCCCAGTAAATATCACCTTATCTGCTTATTAATTATTATAAAAATATTATAACATGTATAATACTGATTAGTAAATGCAATATATTTAATATTTAATAAAATTACTATATAATATCATCTACTAATTTTATTATAGTTAGTTAATAAGGTATAGCATTTTTATCATAATTCACTCATAACTAAAAAAGAGCATAGTATTCCTTTATATTTTATAAGTGTTTACTATTCCCTTTATTTACTTAAATATTATTTATTGGTTTTAATTTTTTTTGAATACCTTGATATTTTTTTCTTTCTTCTGATGAATCAAACCATTCTTTACATATTATAGCAGTACCTAAATATAATGGTTCTTTTGATTGTGTATTTGAAAAAATTTCTTGCATTTCTTTGTTTAAATCATCAATTATATTTTTCACATCTTTTAAAACATCTTTTTTTGTAAATCTTTTTCTAAATAATTCACCGAATAAACTATAATTATTTAAAACAAATTGAGATATGTTATCACCATAGCTTTTAATATCAATATTTAATATAGTGATTGGTTCATAGTTCTCTTTAACAAAATTTTGATTACCATTAATTGCCTCTTTTTCTTGTTTTAAGATAACAATACTTTTATCAGATAGCAATTTTTTAATTTCTTCTTTTGAATATGTCTTATTGTAATCAAATTCAAATGTATCACTAGTAGCTACAAGATAATAAACTTGATAAAGTTGGTCCCACCAATCAAAACTTCTTCCATGTCCTTCAGTTGCTCTACTAGTAATTGTCATTGTTGTAGGCATTCTATGAATAAATGTGTATTTTTTATTATTATACTTAGATAACATTTTTAAGTAATCCTCTTCATCAAGAGTTATAACATAAATTTTTGATAATAATTCATATAATTTTTTATCCGTTAATTTATCAAAATCACTTTCAACTACTTCTTTTAATATACTAATATATTCTTTAATTTTATTTTTAAATATTTCGGCATTTTCTTCATTACTTGCACGACCAATATATGCATAAGTATCTTCTACTAATGAAATTCTTATTCTTTCTGAATTCATTTAAAAAACCTCCTTGTTTAGTTATATATTATAACATAATTATTTTATATATAAAATTAAAAATTAACCTTTTCAAGTTAATTTTTATATATATTAATGTTTTGGTTTAAACACTAACGCCAACATAAAGGCCATTACTACAGCAATACTAATTCCTGCACTAGTTAAGTTAAATATACCATAAGCTAGTCCTAAAAAACCAAGTTCTGATGCTGAATCCATAGCACCATGAACTAATTGGTGTCCAAAAGAAGTAATAGGTATAATAGCACCTGCTCCACAATATAAAACAAATTTATCATATATTCCAGACATATCTAATGCTGCCCCAATTACTACAAATAAGGATGTAACATGTCCGGGAGTTAATTTAGTATTATCGAGAATTATTTGTGCAATTAAACAAACAATACCACAGAATAAAAATGAATATACATATATCATTCTACTACCTCCAATCCTATTGCATGACTAATCGCCGGAACTGTTTCTTTTTGGAATACCATTGTCGGAGAAAATATAGCTCCAGTTGGGACTATTAACACTTTTTTTAATTCTTTTTCTTTTAAATTCTTATATATATAACCAAAATTAACTAAAGCACTACATACTGGTCCACTACCTCCTGCAAATACTGGTTGTTTATCTAAATCATATAACATATAGCCACAATCATTATAATTCTTGCTTATATCCATTTTATATTTTTCTTTCATATATCTAATTAATATTTCTTTACCATATTTTCCTAAATCTCCTGTTAAAATTAAATCATAATAGTCACTTTTTCTTCCTAAACTAGTTAGATGTCTATAAATAGTATCCGCTGCTGCCGGTGCCATTATTGCTCCCATATTATTTACATCTTTAATTCCCATATCTACTACTTTACCTATTGTAGAAGATTCTATTCTAACATCACTTTTTGTATTTGTAATAAGTATTGAAGCAGCTCCTGTAGAAGTAAATGTAGCAGTATCTGGTTTAGGTGCTCCATATTCCGTCGGATTTCTAAATTGTTTTTCACTTGCTAAATTATGAGAAGAAGTTGATACTATGCATTTCTTTGCCTTTTTCCCTTCAATAAAATTAGATGCAATTATAATTCCTTCACTACTAGTAGCGCAAGCATTAAATATACCTAAAAAAGGAATATCAAAACTTCTTAATGCATAATCAGAACACGCTATTTGATTTTGTAAGTCGCCACTTATTAAAACATCGATATCTTTATCATTAAGCTTCGCTTTTTTGAGTAACATTGAAATAGATTCAGTAAGTAATTTAATTTCAGCTTTTTCAAATGATGGTTCCCCAAAATACAAATCTTTTTTATATATTTTATCAATATACTTACCAAGCGGACCATTTCCTTCATAAGGTCCTCCAATGGTAAAGGCATCTTTTATATATACATTTTTATATGTGTTTGTCATATTTAGCCTCCTATAAATAGTATCCTTATTAATCCAAAAATATATACTGCCACTATTCCATATAATAAAACACTTCCTGCTAACTTGAATATATTTGATCCTATTCCAAGAATTAATCCTTCGTTTTTATAATCTATTGCTGCTGAAGTCATTGAATGGGCAAATCCCGTTATTGGTATTATTAATCCTGCTTTTGCTTTTGATACTAATGTATCAAATACTCCTAACGCTGTTAAAATAGAAGCAATTATAATTAATGTAATAATTACCGCAACTCCTGACTCTTTTCTAGGTAAATCAAATATAGCCATATATAATTCTAATAATAATTCACTTCCAAGTCCCATTAAGCCTCCAACAATAAAAGCTACTATTTCATTTTTTAATCGTTTTGGTTTAGGACTTATTTCATTAACTAGTTTAAGATACTCATCTTTATTCATATAATCACCATTATTATTATTTAAATATATAGAAAAAATATACAAAAAAAAGAATAGACTTTATAATCTACTCTTTGTAATGTTTATCAAACAATTGTTTTAATTCTATCCCTAAAGCATCTGCTATATTACTAACAGTATCTATTGAAAAATATTTTTTTGTATTGGGAGCTTCTATTCTTCTTATAAACTCATGAGAATATCCCGTTTTTTCTGCTAGCTTAGCTTGTGTTAGGTTTTGCTTTTTTCTTTCCGTACGGATATTCTTAGCAATGATTTCATAAACATCACTTCTTTTTCTCTCACCTTTTCTCACACTGTATCACCAAATTAATTGTCTCACAAATTCAAATTTTTTTATGTAACCCATTCTATTACATTTTGTATAAATCCTTATTTTATGCGACTTTACAAAGGTTATTTTTTAATTTTTTTAGGATTTTTTGTTCATTTCTTGACACTTGAACCTGATTTATACCCAATATTTTGGCAGTTTCGCTTTGTGTTTTATCTAAGAAGTAACGCTCTTTTAGTAATATTTTTTCATCATTTGTTAATTTATTTATTTCATCATATAACATCATACTATCAATATTAGTTTCTGCTTTGTCATCTTTAATTGTATCTAAAAGTATTAAATTCTTACCATCTTCATTTATTATTCGATCTAGTCTATCTATTTCTCTTGTTACCATTTCAATATGATCAATTACTTTTTCATCTATTTCTAAAAATATTGATAATTCAAAGTTAGTAGGAACTTTCATTAATCTTTGAGTAAGAATAGTTTTAGCTTCATTTATCTTTTTATACATTACTAAATATTCTTTGCTTAATTTAAAGCTCTTATTGTCATTTACATATTTAAGAACTTCTCCCAGTATATAAGTATATGCATACGTCGTAAATTTAGTGTTACTTTGTGGATCATATTTCTTATATGCTTTTATCATTCCTATAACCCCAATTTGATACAAATCTTCTTTGTCATAATAATTTTGATATCTAGATATAATCGAATAAATTAAATTACTATTATCTACAATTAAATCTTCTAGTTCTTTGTTCATCGTATCCTTTCTATATAACATTAAAGATATCTATTTCACTACTTATAATAGGTATTTGATGCTCAAACTTCTCTTTAAAACAATTGTTACTACAGATAAACATTTTGTCGTGTTCTTCTCTTAATTTATTATTTAAGATAAGAATACTATTTATACCATAAGCATCTATTGCTTTAATGTTATCAAGGTTTATTACTACTAATTTAATGCCTATTTCTTTTATAATATTAATTATATTTTCAAGTACCATCTTAGAATTATATACAGTAAGTTTACCTAATAGTCTTATGAACATAATCCCTTTTCGAAATTCATAATTAATATTTATCACTAATATCACCTTCCATATAAAATTTATCATATAAATACTCTTGTTTATATAGTTTCGACAAAAGATATCATTTTATTCTAACGACATTTTTTTACGATACTTTTTATTTTGATAAAAGATAAATATTAAGGTTAATATTATTACTATTAAGATAATATATTTTATTATAGGTATTTGTTTATTTATACTCATAGTATTAACAATTGGTACTTCTTTCTTTTCGTTTTCACTTTTATTTGTATTTTCAGAAATAATAGTTTCCATAATATCTATATTTTGTTCTTCTTCACTTAATATATTATCGTTAGTATTTTCTGTAATAATTTTGTCTTCATTGATAGAATCATTATTATTTATATAATTATCTTCTATTTTCTCTTTATTATCATTAATTAAATACCTGTAATATACTTTATAATCATTGGTATCTTTTATATATCCATCTATATTAGTATAATAATTATCATCATAATATACTTTATTAATATTATAATAGTATGTCATCTTTTCTTGATATCTACACATATTTTTACTAGGATAAATAACTGTATTAGTATCTTCCACAACAGGTACTTCGGAATACATAATGTCACTTTCCATAGCTAAATATAGCCATCTTTCATCGGGTTTAAAAGTATTTAAGTTACTATTGGCTACATATGCAATTCCTATCTTTTCAAAATTCTCATCATAATAAGTTTCAATTCTATATATTATATTAGGATAATTACTATTTGCTTTTATATAAAATGATAATGTCATACTTGGATAAGTATTATCTAATTTTAATATTAATTTTTCGTTACTTGTTATATAATTATAACTTTTAGTGCAATCATCACATTCAACTATTTCATAAGATACTTCTTCTTCATTTGCATATATTTTAATATCATCAAAAGAAATATCCTTAGTTAATCCTCGAATTTGTATATAATTAGTATCTACAACTAATTTTTTATATGGATACAATATTTTATTTTCAATATTAGCATATTCTCCTTCACATACTTCTTGCCAATCAGAAAATTCACTATAAATATAATCATTTATATCATTATATTTATACTTATTTAAAGTATCACTAATTAAATATTCCCCTTCTATTTCTTCTTTATAAAAACGATATCTAGTTTCAGTCTGAACATCATCATACTTAATACTATCATCTAACGATTCAACCCAATTGCTATATTCTTCTGCATTAACACTATTTATAAATAATACTAGTGTTGATATAAATAAAATTACTTTTTTCATACAAAATCCTTTCCTGCATTTTTTGCCCCCCTATATATATTATTGATAAAAAAAATCCCATTTTACTTCTTTTTTGGAAAATTTATAGAAAAAAGTTATAAATTTTGATATAATTAGAAAGATATGAGGTGACTTAAATGGAAAACAACATAAAAAAACATTTTAAAAATGAAAGGATATATTATGTTTTAAAATTAACAGTTTTATTTATTTTATTTATAATTTGGGATAGTATTTTTCTCGATATTTTTGGTAATACAATTATGAAATTATCACTACCGTATAGAGTATTTTTTAGTTTTATTGTTAATTTATTATTTTTAATTTTAATTGTTTTTGTGTATTTTAAAACATTAAAAAAAGATTTTAAATTATTTTTTAAAGACTTCTTTAATAACATAGAAATATCAATTAAATATTGGTTAATTGGTTTTACAGTTATGATTATAAGTAATTTAATAATTGTTGTTATTTCGAATGGTGGAATTGCAGGAAATGAAGAACAAGTAAGAGAACTTATTGATATTTCACCATTATATATGTTATTTAGTGTATCTATATATGCACCATTAACAGAAGAACTATTATTTAGAAAAGGTTTTAGAGATATTATAAAAAACAAATGGTTATACATTATTGTAAGTGGTTGTGTATTTGGAGGACTTCATGTAATTGGTAATGTTAGTAGTCCTATTGACTTATTATATTTAATTCCATATTGTAGTTTAGGTATTGCTTTTGCCTATACTTACTATAAAACTAATAATATATTTTCTACTATTTGTATGCATTCAATGCATAACACTATGGCAATTATTTTATATTTAATAGGAAGTGGAATATAATGAAATTATTGATAAAAATTTTTGTTATATTGTTAATTATAATGGTTAGTACTATTTTATACAGTAGATATATAGCCACTAGTGGTCTTATTACAAACGAAATAGTTATTAATGATAGTAACATTCCTACTAGTTATGATGGATTAAAGATAGTACATTTTTCTGATTTACATTATACTAGAATAATAACTAAAGAAAGAGTTAATAAGCTTATTGAAGAAATAAATTTAATAAATCCTGATATTGTTGTTTTTACTGGTGATTTAGTAGATACTGATAAAACATTAACAGAAGATGATAAAGATTTTTTAATAGAAGCTTTATCTAATATTAATTCAACATATGGTAAATATGCCATTTATGGGAACCATGATATTGCCAATAATTCAGAAAATATTATTGATATTTATAATAAAAGTAATTTTAAAATATTAGATAATAATTACGATATTATTTATAGTAAAAATAACGATAAAATATTTATTGGAGGTCTTAATTCTGTTAGTCACGAATTAGAAGACATTGATAAAGTTATGAGTTATTATGATAGTAATGATAGTTCTAATACATATAATATAATTTTATTACACGAACCTGATTATGCTGATAATATTATAAATAATTATGATAATATTAATTTAATTCTTGCAGGTCATTCACATGGAGGACAAGTAAGATTACCTATTATTGGTCCTTTATATACACCTAAAAATGGTCATAAATATGTTAAAGGGTATTATGATTTAAATGGTACTTCTTTATATGTTACATCAGGAATTGGAGTATCAAGATATAATTTTAGATTATTTAATAAACCAGAAATAAATTTTTATAGACTAAATAAAGAAGCTAATAACTAGCTTCTTTTTCTTATATATTATCAAATGTTACTTTACCAAGATACCCTTCTCTTAAATCTTTAAGTACCCTATCATATACTTTATCATAGTCAGTTTCATTATTTCTAATTGCCCCTATTTTCTTTCCAATTAAATCTAAAGTTTCTACTATATCATCATTATTAGTAATATTATATCTAGCTTTAATATTATTTGGGTAATACTTAAACATTGTATTAATTATATAAATACTTATATCTTCTAAATCTAATACTTCTTCTTTAATTGCAGTCATAGATGCTAAGTTATGAGCAACTTCATTATTGTCAAGTCTAGGCCATAATATTCCTGGAGTATCTAATAGTTCTAATTTATCATTTACTCTTATCCATTGTAAGTTTTTAGTAACACCAGGTCTATTTCCTACATTAGTCGCTTTTTTACCTACTAATCTATTAATTAAAGTACTTTTTCCTACATTAGGTATTCCAAGTACTAATGCCCTTATTTTTCTTTCTTTTAATCCCTTACTCTTTCTTTTTTCATTTAGTGCATTAATGATAGGATTTATCTTGTTAAAGATTTCATTAACATTCTTATTATTAATTAAATCTACCATAATTACTTGATATCCATTATTTTCATAATAACTTTTCCATTTATTAGTTTTATCCATATCACATAGATCCATCTTTGTCATTATTAATACTTTAGGCTTATCTTTTATTAAACTATCTATATCTTTATTTTTAGAAGACAGTGGAATTCTCGAATCTATTACTTCAAATACTACATCTATTAAAGATAACTTTTCACTTATCTCCCTTTTAGTTTTAGCCATATGACCTGGATACCAATTGATACTCGTTTTATTAAACACTTTATCTTGATTTTCGTTCATTTGTGTCACTTCCTCAATACTTATTTTATTTATTTCTTTTTATATTTTTCTCTTCATTTAATTCCAAATATTTTTCTTTTGTAAGAATATATTCAAAACTTTCTACCAATTCATCCACAAAAGTATATTGTATCATGCGAGTTCTATTCATTCTTTCAAAACCTAATTTTTCCATTATTCTCCAAGAAGGTCTATTTACAAGGCTGCTCCAGTAATAATTTCTTTAATATCACATTTAAAAAACATATAATCTAGCATTCCTTGAGCAGCTTCGGTAGCATATCCTTGACCTTGATACTTGGGATCTATTAACCATCCAACACCTCTTACACTTGGATTATTTACGGCATCGTCTTCTACATTTCTTTCATGACAAGAAAAACGCCCAATGCATTCACCAGTTTCTTTTAAAAATACGCTCCATCTAAATACATCTTTATCATTAGCATGTTTCATATCTTTTTCATAATATTCTTTTTGTATATTCCAATCTAATAATTTCTCTCTAAATTTTTGAGGTACAGTTAAAAAATATTTATTAACTTCCGGAGTCATTAATAATTTCCATAAATAATATTGTTCATCCATAGTTTGCTCTTTTAATACTAATCTATCAGTTTCTATTGTAGAACTACCTAAATATTTCATATATATCCCTCGCTTTTTACTTTCTTAATAATTTTTAATAATTCACTTTCATATTTCATAATTACTTCTAATTGGTTATCTTCATAATAATGGCAGAGTCAATACATTTTATTTTGTTTTTAATTAATGTTGCAAATTAAACTTATTAATTGTTTATATTTTTTAAAATATTAAGAATATCATTTAATTTAGGTGGAATATCAGATAAATTCCAAATAAAATAGTTATCACCTATATTGAAAACGCGTTTACCTTCAAACTGTTCTCTATATTCCCAATTAATATTTTTTCCATCAATATTACTTATGTCAACAAAAGCTACTTTACCATTAAACAAATCAACATGGATTATAAGTGAATTAATTTTATACTCGTTATACACTCTTTGAGCTTCATTGACTTTATGTTCTTTTATATCATTAATTCCTTGAAATCCACATTGAAACTCTATTCTATAAGTTATATTTTTAGATGTTTTTATTTCAAAATCAGCCGTTGGTGCTTTAGTAAATGATTGAGGATTATCTAAATTATCCAGTCCTATTGTTTTAATGTCATTCTCATTAACAGAGAAAATTAAACACATTGCTTTTTTAAAGTAATTTGCAATAATTCTTCCTCTACTCCAATCATAATAACTTCTTTCAGTTTGTCTTTGTTTATTATTACTAAATTTATGTAATAATCCATTTGATAACATATATTCATAAACTTGTGTGATATTTTCATCAATAAATTTATCTAGATCATCTGGTTTTATGGTTTCAACAACAGCATTATCAACCGATTTAATAATTTCAATTAATCTTTTATTAAGACTGCAAATATAATTAAAATCAATTTCTCTAACAATATCTTTAGAATCAAAAAACTTTCTTAATGTAGTTTGATTTGTAAATCCTAGTTTTTTTCTATATTCTCTTAAATCATTCATATTATTCTTCACTCTCATCAAGCATTTCTGAAATAGTATCTGCAATTTTACTACCTAATATAGGAGGTACCGAGTTCCCAATTTGAAGATGAATATCAGATTTTGTTCCTTTAAAAATGTAATTATCGGGATAACTTTGAATCCTTGCTGCTTCCCTTGCTGTTAATCCTCTATTTAAGTATGGATGAATACACCTTGATGAAGATATACAAGCAAAATTTCTTGTAATTGTCATACCAGGTTCATTAGCATTTAATCTAGCATATGTATTACCATAACCTGAAGTAGGCATAAATTCATTTGGTATTTTGTCTTTAACATCCCATGCACTTTTTCCCATTGGAATATATTTCATCATATTTTTTGCCTTATCATTATGAGTTGGTGGTTTATGATTAACAAGTTTTGTAGCACCATTTCTTATTTTTTTCTGATAATCATTTTGTGGTTCAGTTGTATAACTTGTTATTTCTTTATCATCACTTTGAGGTAAATCTCCAATTGCATCCCATAGAGTTAAAGCTGGTTTAAATCCTTCTTTACCAGTTAAAGAATGTGTTTTTTTAGGATATTTTATTTTAACATTTGTTCTTGTTCCAATAAATATTGTTCTTTCTCTTTGTTGAGGAACACCGTATTCAGCAGCATTTAATAATTTGTATTCTAATTTATATCCAATATCATTAAAAGATTTTAAAATATTTTCTAAAACTTTTCCACCTTCCATGCTTAAAATTCCAGATACATTTTCCATTACAAAAAACTTAGGTTTAATATCATCTACTAATCTCACATATTCTTTAAATAATTTGTTTCTTGGATCATCTATAAATCTTTTCCCTAAAGTGGAAAAGCCTTGACATGGCGGTCCACCAATAATAACATCTACATCTTTTTTAGAATATCCTGTTCCTTCTAGCAGTTCATCACCAGTTAATTGAGCAATATCTTTTACAATGTATTTAACATTTGGATGATTTGCTACATATGTTTCACCAGCTGGTGCCCAAATATCATTAGCACTTATAATATTAAATCCACTCTCTGCAAATCCAGTACCAAGCCCACCAGAACCAGCAAATAGTTCAACACAATTATATTTTCTTTTCATGCTATAAACCAGTTCCTTCATCTTTAATAATTTTTTTAGCTTCTTCTAAATTGGCTTCAATAAGTAATTTCATCATAATTATTTGTATCTCTTTATCAGATCTTAATACAAAATGTGGATCATAAATTTTTTCTACTCTTCCTTTGTTATCAAATACAAAATAATTTCTACTTGCTCTATTACAAAAATCACATTGTGGTATAGTGTTATCAATCGTTAAGGGTAATCCAGGATCTTTATGACCTTGTTGAAGTCTTGTAATAGAGGCTGGATAATGAAAATTAGGTTCTCCTTCCTTTGAACCACATGTTGCACACCTATAATTATACATTTTTTTTAATTCATCAAAAGAAGAACAATTTAGTGATTCAGTCCTTTTTAAATTTTTATAAGACGGATATGGTTCCTCAATTGTTTTAAGCATATATTCTCCTGATTTAATTCCAAGTTCTTTACATTCGTAATCTCCTCTAGTTCCAGATAAAATATACCATCCATATTGTTGTGCTAAATGCCTTGCTTGCTGTACATCATTTATATCAAAGCCCATACTTCTTAAATAATCTGTTAATTCTTGTTTTGATACTATTTCTCCCAGTTTATAATATAAAAATACTAACACCAAAGAATTTAAAGTGTAATTACCTTTAGAATATAATTTAGGCATTTTTACATTATATTTTTCTAATTTTTCTTTATGTTTTTTCAATATTTCATTATATAATTTTTCTATTTCATTTTTATTATTCATTTCTAAAACCCTCCATATATTGTTTTAAAACTTCAACTATTTTTTCAAAAGAGAAATCATAATATGCTACTTGTCTCAAATCTATTGAATAAACTGGTTTTTTATATGCAAAATGAAAAGATACATATTCAGCTTTATTTTTATCATCATTTACATTAAAGAAGAAAAATTTCTTATTATAAAAGTCAATTCCAAGTAACATTGAGGAAGTATTATCAGATGCCAAACTCTTTAATTTTAAATATTTATCATCTCTCAAATCGCATTTCTTATTTTTGTTCCAATAACCTTTATAATCGCTTATCAACTCGATATAGATTTTTTTATTATCATATTCAATTTTATAATCAGAAGTAGATGAAATTTTTTGTGACTTTAATATTTTCCTTTCAAAATCTGTACCATCTAAACTTAAATTAATCCCTAATAATTTCAAATTATAAACTAGGTAGTCTTCAAAAATCCAAGAACAAATTAAATCTTGAGCATATTGCATTTCAGTTCTACCATCCCTATTATGATAACATGACTTTAAATTACTATAGGTATCTGGATATTTTTCTTTCAATTTATTTTCATCATTTTCTAATATTATTATATTATTTTCGGAATACCCTAATTTTTTTGCAATGTCAATAATAGGTTCATTAAAAAAGTTCTCTAACTTTAGATAAATATTTGATTTCATATTTTCACTTCCTATTTATACTACATATGAAAATTATATCATAAAAAAATAAAATATAAAAATACTTTTAACTAGGACAAATATCAAAATAAATTCTAGCTTTGATATTATTTATATAATACATTACATAAATGTTTCGTCTGTGAAAGCTAAGTATAATTTATGTCCAATAAACTCAGACAAGAAATATTTAACACTTGATGAAAGAAAATTTATTCAAACTAGAATTTGAAAACCACTCCAATAAAGTTGATATGCCAAAACTATCAGTAAAAATCATATTAATGTTGCCAAACAAATTAGAAAACATAGAACATTTAAAACTAAGCTCTGTTATTTATTCTTTATTTGTACTTATAGGCAAAAAATGTTATTTGTTAGGAATATTATCATTAACATATTAAATTCATCTAATTATTTATCACTTAAATTACTAGCATATTCAAGAATATTATTTAATTAATATATCTATATCTTTCTTTGATGATAATTGTATTTATATTTTTTATAATCATTATTAATTTTCATACTTAATTTTTTGTTCTTCTTTTAAATCATATATAGACAATTCTTTCTTATTTTTTTCTTGTTCTGTCATTTTTACAGCAGTAATTTGATTATTAGTATATGTCTTATAATAATAGATTCCTTTATTTGTATTTATACAAGAAGAATAAGTAGTAATGTCACATTTTCCTTCTTTTGTAATAGTTGATCCTTTAACCATAGAAACAGAATCTAGTATATGAAAAAATTGTGTTATTGAACTCATTTCATCATCTTCACTTATAGAGTTTAACTTATTAAAAGCTGCTCTTACAAATCTTGATGTAGGGGTATTATCACCAGGGAGTCCTATCGCACCCATTCCTTGACCATATTGACCTAAATTTACTTTATCTGAAAATCTACTTTCAACATAATTTGGTGTTAAATTACGATAATTAGTAATATTGGTTGTTTGATAATGAAATGGTGGATTGTTTGCAAGAACTCCATAAGGATTTTCGTATACTTTTAAACCATCTTTCATTTGTTCTATAACTATACAGTCATTATTATCACTAATCATCCAATGTAATTCACTTACTGGATATTTATCAGAAAAAGGAATATTTGTTATATTTAAATTTAATATAAGTTCCTTTATTTCTTTTATACTTGAATACATTCCTAAAAAATATGGTATAAGCTCATAAGGCGCTAAAGATAGTTTATTATCATCATTATCAAAATAATAAGCATTTTTAGGAAAATAAAGTCCTGCGATAGTCCTTTCTCATTTGATGCTTCTGCATATAATGGATAATCACCTGATACAGTATCCATTCCAATAATTGAATATTTCGTATTAATTACACTTCCATTTTTTAATTTAAATTCATAATTTCTTGGAGTTATAACAACCTTTTCGTTAAAACGATATTCTAAATCTAAATTTCTTCCAAAATAATTATCCTTTGTTTTAAAATTTATACATGTACACATTTTAATCATTCCTTCCTTTTAATTACAATATTTATTATATTAATTTTCTATATCAAATAATTTATGTTGCATTCCATATGGATTTTCTAAATACATTTTATATGTTTTATATATTTCCGTATCTTCATATCTAATTCTTTTAAATTTATCATTTAAATTTAATATTTCGCCATCTCTATACGATATTAATATTGGAGAATGTGTTGCAATAATGAACTGTGAACCTTCTTTAACTAAATCGTCAATAAAGCACAATAAAGATAGTTGCCTACTTGGGGATAATGCTGCTTCCGGCTCATCTAATATATATAATCCATTACCAGTAAATCTATTTTGAATTAATTTAATAAAAGATTCTCCATGAGAGCATTCGTGTAGGTTACCACCATAATATCCATATAAATCAGAATACATATCTTCTTCGACAAGTCTTTGAACTTCTGAAGAGAAATTATAAAAACTTTCCGCTCTTAAAAAGAATTTTGTTTGTGGTTTATTTCCATGACCATAAATACATAAATATTTATACAAATTAGAATGAGTATCCTTAGTTTTAAAGATAAAGTTTTGAGTACCACCTTCTGGATTTAATCCTAACTTAATTGCAAGTGCTTCAATAAAAGTTGATTTACCAACTCCATTTTCTCCAACTAAAAAAGTTACAGGTTTATTAAATTTTAACTCATTAATATCTTTAATACATTCTATATTAAATGGATATTTATTTATATCATCAATTTTAACTTTTTCTATTTTTATACCATCAATAAATAACTTACTATTCATACTATCCACCTTATATATAATTATTATAACTTTTTTTAAGTACAAATACAATAGAAGTAATAAAATAAAGATTACCACTATTGTTGTGTTACAATTGATGTGATACATTTCTGTATAAAAAAAGTGACTCAAGTTGTATAATATTGAATTGCAACAAA
>CALVXP010000011.1 GCA_944371525.1 uncultured Bacilli bacterium
GGAATATAAATTCTTGTGAAGTAGAAAAAACTTACCGTGAGGTAAGTTAGTCAAAATTTATTTTGACTTTTGTTCTTAAAAATATATTGACATAGAACATATGTTTGTACATGATAGTAAGCATAAAAATTATTTAAGATTGGTGGAATAATAATTGAAGAAGATAAAATGCATTTAGTAAACAAATTATTTAATAATGATACTATAAGGACTGTATGGGATAAAGATAAAGAAAAATATTATATAAGTATAGTTGATATGGTAAGTATTTTAACAGAAAGTATAGATGGAAGAAAATATTGGAATAAATTAAAACAAAGACTAAAAGATGAAGGAAATGAAACGGTGACAAATTGTCACCAGTTAAAACTTAAGGCGAAAGATGGAAAATATCGTTTAACTGATGTATGTGATATTGAAGAAATGTTTCGGATAATTGAGTCAATTCCATCAAAAAATGCAGAACCAGTTAAAATTTGGTTAGCTAAATTAGGAAGCGAAAGAATTGATGAAGTATTTGATCCGTCAATAACTGTTCAAAGGGCAATTGATTTATATAGAGCAAAAGGTTATGATGAATCTTGGATAGCAAAAAGAATAAAAGGAATTCAGGATAGAAAACAACTTACAGATGTATGGAAAGATGGTGGAATAACTGAATCAAAGGAATATACAATTCTAACAAATGAAATATATAAAAGTTGGTCAGGAATGACAGCAAAAGAATATAAGGTATTTAAGGGACTTAGAAAAGAATCTTTAAGGGATAATATGTCAGATATTGAAATTGCTCTTGCTGATATAGGAGAGCTTGCGACTCGTGAAATTGCTAAACAACATAAACCACGAGGCTTAGATGAAAATATAGAAGTTGCTAAAAGAGGTGGAAGAATAGCTAACAATACTAGAAAAGATTTGGAGGAAGAAATCGGTAAGTCAGTAATAACTAAAGATAACACTTTGTTATATGAATATAAAGAAGAAAGTTTAATAGAAACTAATAATTAGCTCTAAATTATTATTTTTGTTTTTCTTTACTAATGATAATTATTATGCTAAAATTATGTTAGAAAAGAGATGAGAAATATGTCTAAAAATATAATTTTAACAGGGGATAGACCAACAGGTAAATTACATTTAGGTCACTATGTAGGATCACTTAGAGAAAGAGTTAAGATTCAAGAGAGTAATAATTATGATGAGATGTATATAATGATAGCAGATGCTCAAGCACTTACAGATAATGCTGATAATCCAAATAAGATTAGAGAAAATATCATTGAAGTTGCACTTGATTATTTGTCAGTAGGATTAAATCCAGATAAAGTAACAATCTTTATTCAATCCCAAGTGCCTGAATTAACAGAACTTACTTTCTTTTATATGAATTTAGTTACTGTTTCTAGATTAGAAAGAAATCCAACAGTTAAATCAGAAATTAAGTTAAGAGATTTTAATACATCAATACCAGTTGGATTTATGACTTATCCAATTAGCCAAGCAGCTGATATTACTGCGTTTAAAGCAAATATTGTTCCCGTTGGAGAAGATCAACTTCCAATGATTGAACAAACTAGAGAAATTGTTAGAAGTTTTAATAATACATATAAAAAAGAAGTTTTAGTAGAACCTAAAGCAGTACTTCCTGATAATGAAGTTTGTTTAAGACTACCAGGAACAGATGGTAAGGCTAAAATGAGTAAAAGTCTAGGTAACTGTATTTATTTATCAGATAAAACAGAAGATGTAAAGAAAAAAGTTATGAGTATGTATACAGATCCAGATCATATTAAAATAGATGATCCAGGAAAAATAGAAGGAAATTGTGTGTTTACATATCTAGATGCTTTTTGTACTGATGAACATTTTACTAAGTATTTATCGGAATATAAAAATTTAGATGAATTAAAAGCACATTATCAAAAAGGTGGTTTAGGTGATGTTAAAATTAAGAAATTTTTATTTAATGTAATTGAAGAAGTATTAAATCCAATTAGAGAAAACAGAAAAATGTATGAAAATAAAATAGAAGAAGTATATAATATATTAGAAGAAGGTTGCATTAAAGCTAAAGAAAAAGCTAGTACAACTTTAAAAGAAGTAAAAGAAGCGATGAGAATTAATTATTTTGAAGATAAAGAATTAATAAAATCTCATATAGAAAAATATAAAAATTAAGGGGGAATATTATGTATCATTTTATAGGAATTAAAGGAGCAGGAATGAGTTCTCTTGCTAATATTATGAATGATTTAGGTTATGAGGTTAAAGGAAGTGATATTGAAAAGCACTTCTTTACAGAAATTGGTTTAAATGAAAGAAATATAAAAATAACTGTATATGATAAAAGTAATATATATGAAGGATTAACTATAATTAAAGGTGCTTCTATAACAGATGATAATGTTGAATTAATGGAAGCTAAAAGACTTAATTTAGAAATTATTACTTATGAAGAGATGGTAGGAAGATTAACTACAAAGTTTAAAACAATATGTGTATCAGGTTGTCATGGTAAGACAACGACAACAGCAATGTTATCTATTACTTTACCTAGTACTAATTATTTAATCGGGGATGGAACAGGATTTGCCAAAAAAGAAAATACTTATTTTGCTTTAGAGTCTTGTGAGTATAAAAGACATTTCTTAAATTACACACCATATTATTTAATAGTTACTAATATTGATTTAGATCATGTTGATTATTTTAAAGATATAGATGATATAATTGATGCTTACAACACATTAGCTAATAAGGCAGTAAAAAAGGTTGTTATGTATGGAGACGATCCATATACAAGAAAAATGAAATTAGACAAAGAACCAATTACTTATGGATTATCTGATAATAATGATGTAATTGCTAAAAATATAGAATATAATGCAAATGGTATTAAATTTGATGTTTATATTAATGATACTATGTTTGGTAAATTTGATTTGCCTTTATATGGGGAACATCAATTATTAGATTCTTTATCAGTAATAACAGTATGTTATTTAGAAGGTATGGATAGTAATACTATTCAAAGTAATTTAAGTAAGTTTAAAGGAGCTAAAAGAAGATTTAGTGAAGTGGTTGTTAATGATTCGATTATAATTGATGATTATGCCCATCATCCAAATGAAATAAAAGCAACAATGGAAGCTGTAAAACAAAAGTATCCAAATAAAAATATTGTAGCAATATTTCAACCACATACATTTACTAGAACTGAAGAGTTTGCAAGTGATATTGCAAAATACTTAAATATGGGTGATTGTGCTTATGTACTTGATATTCATCCTGCTAGAGAAAAACAAGAAGATTACCCTAATGTTACATCTAATATAATAATAGATAAATTAAATAATGGATATCATTTAAATATAACTGATGCAGAAATATTGAGGGAACATAAAGGTAGTGTTTATGTGTTTATGAGCCCAAATGACTTATCAATATTAGAAAATGAATTAAAGGAGTTATTATAATGAATGTTAAAGTAGGGAATGTTTATAAACATTTTAAAGGAATGAAAGTTAAAGTAATAGCTTTAGCTAAAGACTCAGAAACTTTAGAGGATATGGTAGTGTATGAACACTTGGATACTAAAGAAGTATGGGTAAGACCATATAAAATGTTTATATCAAAAGTAGACAAAGAAAAGTATCCAAATATTTCACAAGAATATAGATTTGAATTACAAAGAGATTAAAGTGCTAATAAAAGTTAGCATTTTTTTAATATTTAATACTAAGATATATTGGAGGGATAATATGATATTTGAAAGTAAAATACCTTATCCAAAAATAGAAGTAGAGACTAAAAACTATTCATATGCTAATTTACTTAGAAAAGCATATGCTAGTGAAACTAGTGAAGATACAGCAATTCATTTATATTTATATCAAGCATTAATATTACAAAAAGATTATCCGGATATATCTAATATATTAAAGAAAATATCAGTAGTAGAAATGAAACATTTAGAAACACTTGGAGAATTAATACTACTTCTTGGAGTTAAACCAATATATTCATCACCCTATCGAAATGGACTTAGTAAATATTTTAATACCTCTTATGTAAAATATAATACAAATTTACAAGAGATATTAAGAATAAATATTGAAGCAGAAACACAAGCAATATATTATTATAATTATTTAACTAAAGTAATAAAAGATAAATATATTGTTAATATACTTAAAAGAATAATTGTTGATGAGCAAATACATTTAGGAATATTTAATAATTTATATAAAGAATATTTTAAATAGATAATTATTAATTTAATTATTCTTTTTTTTATGTTATTTATTGTAATTACAATAAACTTATGATATATTGTGGTAAAGAATGTATAGAATGTATTGTTTTTATAAGAAGGAGATTTAAATGAATAATTGGCAATTGTTAAAAAACAAGTTATTAACTAAAAAAACATTTTTATTTTTAATAGTTAGTTTGGGAGTACTTTTTATCATATTTTTTATAAATAAAAATGAAATATTATATGGTGTAAATAATTATACTAATAATCATTATTTAAAGTATTACATAGATTCTTATTTAAATGGCAATGCTAGTAATTTAATTATTGATAATGATGTTATTATGTATATGGAAAATGATATTATGAAACTATTATCAGCACCATTTATATATTTAATTACAGAGTGTTCTAGTATATTTAAAATATATACAATAATATTTCCATTATTTTTATTTTATGTTATTGGAAATAATTTATTTGATGAAGTTCATAATGGATTTTTAAGATTAAAAATATTAAAATTAGGTCAAAAAAGATATACTAGTTCATTAATTGTGACAACTTTGATATATGGTGGATTATTAGCAGTTATTCCTAAATTATTATATTATTTATTACTAAATGTATTTTACAGTCCTGGTTTTTCTCATACTCATTATTTAAAATTTAGTTTGTTAAATAGTGTAGCGGAAAGTATATATACACATTATGATGCAATAATTCTTTGCTGTATGGACTTATTAATAAGCTTTTTATATGGAATGATTATTGCAATAATAGTAATTTTAGCAACTTTCTTCATGAAGAAAAAAGTTAATACCTTCTTATTTTTAATAATAGTATTTTTATCGCAAATTGTTTTAGCAAATATTATAGGAATACCAATGATATTTAATTATTTTTCTATATATGATTTTATTGGAAATCAAACTGTATTTCCATCTTATCTAAATATAATTTTTAATCCAATAATCTTGTTTATATTCTTGTTAATAATTTGTATTATTATAGTAAAAAGGAGAATTAATGATTATATATGAGTAGTTTATTAAAGACAATATTTAAAAGTAAAAAGTTTTATTTAATAATAACTATAATACTTATTCTTAACATATTTATTTCTAAACCATATATTCAATCTATTTATGAAGTATTTATATCAAAAAATATAGATGTTAGACAAGAGTATTTAATTGGATGTTTAATATATCCGATAGATTTTGAAAATATAAATATAATACTATTTTCTATTTTTACGATTTGTTATTTATGTATAATATTTTATCCAATATTACAAATTATATCTTTTTTCTTAAATGATTTTCCAATGGCTACAGTAAATATAGGAAGAGATAAAGTAATTAAAAATATATATGTATTTTCTTTAATATATAGTTTTATAATGACTGTTATTTATGTTTTAGTATTACTTTTATATTATTATTTTGTAACAGGTGTATTTATGTTTCCATTATTCTTTATAAAATTATTTATTCTTAAATATTTATTTTGTTTAATTAGCATTAATATTTTTATAATTATTTATTTAATATTTGATGAATATTTTTATAGTTATTTATTTGCAATAGGTAGTAATATATTTATTAATTATTTATGTACAACATTTACAATAACTATAATAAACGAAAAAATAATATTTAATAATACTGTAATGTTTATCATGTTTTCTATTTTATTAATAATTTTGATATATATATTTATGAAAAAAATAATAGCAACCAAAGACTTAGGAGGTGCCGAATGAACATAATAGAAGTAAAAAATGTAACAAAGAAGTTTGATGATAAAATAATTGTAGACTCCCTTACATTAAATGTAAAACAAGGAGAAACAATAGGAATTGTGGGTAGAAATGGAAGCGGTAAAACTGTTTTATTAAAGATGATATGCGGTTTATATATACCTACAAGTGGTAATATTACTATTAATTCTAATAAAAGTAATGCTGAAAAATTAGGAGTATTAATTGATAGTAATTTTCTAAGTGATGAAACAGGATTTTATAATTTAAAATTATTATCACAATTAGGAGTTAAAATAAAAGAAGATAAAATATATGAAATATTAAATTTAGTAGGATTAGATCCATACAATAAAACAAAATATAAAAATTATTCAATGGGGATGAAACAAAAATTAAAATTAGCAAATGCCCTTATGTATGATAGTGAAATATTAATATTAGATGAACCATTTAATGGATTAGATAAAGATAGTGTTAATCATTTTAGAAATATTATTTTACAATATAAAAAACAAAAAAAGACTATACTTTTAACTAGTCATAATTATGAAGATATAAAACTTTTATGTGATAAAATATATGAAATGGATAAAGGAATTTTAAAAGAAGTAGATGATTATGAAGAAAAATAAAAAAAATTTACTTTTAATAATTAGTATATTATTAGTTATAGGTTCTTTTCTAGGAATAATATTAAATGATTATATTCAAAAAGAAAAACAAGAGTATGATAATTATAAAGATTATACAATGGGTTCTATTATATTAACTTTTAATGCAATGGATAATATAAGTGATAAATATAAAGAAATTAGGTATCAAGAAAGATATATAAAAGGAAAATTTACTTCAATTGAAGATTATGTTTTTGATTACATAAGTTATGATTATATTCCAATATTTAAGTATATTATAAATAAAACTAATGATGAAGAACTTATTTTAAGTATTTCAAAAATGTTTGAATTTGGAACTATATATAAGCTTAATAAATTGTCAAATGGGGACGATATCTTTATTTCTCATAATAACAAATATTATTATAAAAAAGATGGATACTATTATTATGAAACAAAAAGAAGAGTAATGAATAAAGAAGATTATAATAAATTATATTTAAAATATAATGATAAGAATATTGATGAATACTTTATTTCATTATTATTTGAAGATTATGAAATATCCAATTTATATTCCAAAAAAGAATTATTAGAAATACTAAATGCTGAAGAGAGATATATAAAATTTTATAATGAATATCAAGATGTTATTATTAATTGTGTTGTAAATGATTTAAATAAGTTTAATGAATATTTGTTTTCTTTTGTAGATAAAAATAGAAAAATTACAATAGATATTGAAGGTGTGGAATTAAAACTTTTATATAGATTTGAAAAATTACATAAGATATACAACGAAGTAACGAAGTATAGTAATTATTTATATAGAATGGATTTAGAATATACTTTAAATCAATTAGAAGAACAAGGATTTCCTTTATTATATATTTAAAAAGATTATTATAATTATATAAAAGAATGAGGTGCTTATGAAAAAAATATTAATAGTAGAAGATGATATAAGTATTCATAATCTAATTAAAGAAATTTTATTAAGTGAACACTATAAAATATTAGATGCTTATTCAGGATCAGAAGCAATTATGATACTCGAAAAAGAAAATATTGATTTGATTTTATTAGATTTAATGTTGCCTAGTGTTAATGGTGAAGAAATAATAAAAAAATTCAGTCAAATTCCAATTATTGTTATTAGTGCAAAAATTTCAGTAGAAGATAAAATAAAAAATTTGCTAAATGGTGCAGATGATTATATTACTAAACCATTTAATAATGAAGAATTGTTAGCAAGAGTAAAAGCAAGATTAAGGAATAAAGATAATCATAATTATGATTTAAAATTCAAAGAATTAAAATTATCAATTGATAGCAGAATATTATATGTTTGTGATAATAAAGTCAATTTAACTAAAACGGAATATGCTATTTTAAAACAACTATTGCTTTCACCAAATAAAGTAATTTCAAAAAATAAAATGCTTGAATTAATAAGCTTTGATACACCTGATTGTGATGAAAATTCATTGAAAGTCCATATTAGTAATTTAAAGAAAAAAATTCAAAAGTTTTCTAACAAAAAATACATTGAATCGGTTTGGGGAATAGGTTATAAAATTTTTGAAAACTAATCTTAACTAAATCTTAACTTTTTTTTAACTATTATCTTAACTATTTTTTAGTAAAATAATTTTTAGAGAGGAGTATATATATGATTAATGTATTAGAAGTACATAATATTGAGAAAAGATACAAAAATGTCAGTGTTTTAAAAAATCTTAATATGACTATTAAAAAAGGTGCAATATATGGATTAATTGGTAAAAATGGAAGTGGAAAAACTACTTTAATTCGTATTATAACAGGATTACAAAATCCTACAAGTGGTTTTTATTCACTATATAATGTTCCTTATGATGATAGTAATATTTTAGATAAGAGAAATAGAATAGGAGCAATAGTCGAAACTCCATCTATGTATGGAAATATGTCTGCAAAAGATAATTTAATAGTCCAATTTAAAAATATTGGTATTCCATCTTTAAATAAAATTGATTATTTGCTAAAAATTGTTGGTCTACAAAATGTAGGATCAAAGAAAGTTAAATATTTTTCTTTAGGAATGAAACAAAGATTAGGTATTGCTATAGCATTATCATCTAATCCTGATTTTCTTATTTTAGATGAACCTATTAATGGCCTAGATCCTGAAGGGATAATTGAAATAAGAGAATTAATACTTAATTTAAATAAAAAAGGTATAACTATTTTGATATCTAGTCACTATCTTGATGAATTATCTAAAGTAGCAACTTATTATGGATTTTTAGATAATGGAAGAATTATAAGCGAAATTAGTGCAGAGGAATTAAATCAAAAAATGAGAAAAAAAATAATTATAAAGGTTAATAATTTGAAAGAAGCTGTTAAATATTTTGAAATAAAAAGTATATCATATGAAGTTAATGACAATTCCCAAATAAGTATTTATGGAAGTGTAAATATATCAAAAATAGTGCTAGATTTGTCGAAAAGAAAATGTATAATTGAAGAAATTCATGAAAATAATGAAACTCTTGAAAATTATTATATTAATTTAATTGGAAGTGACAGTCATGATTAAATTACTAAATGCAAATTTTTATCGCTTAAAAAAAAGTATAACTTTTTGGATGTTATTATCAATAATGGGTTTAATGGCAATATTTCTTTATATTAATTATAATGGAATAAATCCATCTTCATGTTCAGATTGTACCAATGAACTTGGAAATGTATTCTTTGGTTATAATTCTTTTAATTGGTTAATATTACCTATTTTTATATCAATATTTATTGGCATTGAATATTCTGATGGAACAATTAAGAACAAAATAATAAATGGTCATAAAAGAAGCAATATATATTTATCAAATCTTTTAACTTCTATATCAGTTAGTATTGCATATAGTGTAGTTTATATTATATTTGTAATTATAATAGGGTTTACTTTAGAAAATGATATAACTATTTCTATTAATAAATTTATTTTTTTGTTATTTGATTCTTTTTTATTAAATATAGTAATATCATCATTATTTACATTTATATGTATGTCTATATCTAGTAAATCTAATTCTGGAATTTTATCACTAATTGTAGTTATATGGACTATTATTATAACTTCTAATGTTATGGCAAAAATATCTAATGCTACTGGAATAATTAAAAATATCTATACTTTTATTGTAAATATTTTACCTTATGGTCAAGCAATACAAATTCTTAATTTAAGTGATAATTATAATGTACTATGGCTATATTCTATATTTTTGATTTTTATAATTAATTTATGTGGTATAATTCTTATTAAGAAGAGAGAATTAAATTAGAAAGGAATTGATTATAATGAGTATATATTGGATATTAATAATAATCTTTTTAATACTCGTTATAATCTTTTTGATTAGTAAAATTATAATAATTAACTTGTCTATTAAAGAAATAAATATTGAAAAAATATTAAAAGAAGATTCCAATCGTTTAATAACTATTTCTACAAATAACATAAATTTAGAAAAATTAGCACATAATTTAAATTTATATATATATGAATTTCGTAAACAAGAAAAAATATATAAAAATGGTAATCAAGAATTACAAAAGTTTATAACAAATATATCTCATGATTTGAGAACTCCTTTAACAGCTATTAAAGGATATATTGATTTAATCAGAAAAGATAATTTAAACAAGAAACAAAGTAATTATTTAAAAATAATTAGTGATAAAGTTGATATCCTTACAATATTGACTGAACAATTATATTATTATTCCAAAAGTTTGGATTTAAAAGATAAAATAAAAAAAGAAAAAGTTTGTATAAATGATATACTAGAAGATGTTTTGGTTTCTTATTATGAATTATTTAAGCAAAAAAATATTACTCCTAAAATATTAATTGTTGAAAAGAAAGTTTTTAAATATCTAGATAAAAATATGTTTGTTAGAGTTTTAGAAAATATTATTTCTAATGCCTTGAAGTATTCAGAAGATAATTTTGAAGTTAATCTATTGGATGACGGAAAAATTATAATATCTAATAAAACTAAATCTTTAAATATAACTAATGTAAATAAAATATTTAATAGATATTATACATTACAAACAGGTAGTAAATCTTCAGGTTTAGGATTATCTATTGCAAAACAATTAATTGAACTAAACGGCGGTAATATTTATGCTAAATATAAAAATAACAATTTGATTATAGAAATAGAAATATAAAATTAAATTTTTTCAAAGTATTAACTAATGAAGATTTTAGAATAACATTTATTAAAATGAAGAATTTACGATGTTGTTTTGGAATTAGGAAAGTAAGTCTTTAATGATGGAAAAATTACAATTTATTATTTATAAAGAAAAAGTAAATGATGATAAAAAGTGTTAAATTTATAGAGGGAGTAATAATGATTAAAGTTATTGCATTTGATTTAGTTGGAGTTTTAGTGACAGAAAGAGAAATTAATTTAACGGAAGCAGAAGATAAATTAGAAAGAATGTTTGGAAATAATATCAATGATTCTAATTATTTAATAGAAGCAAGAAAAATAATTGAAAAAGATTCAATTTTAATGAGAACAACTGAAGAATTAATTAATAAATTATATAAAGTAAAAGATGAGTTATTATTTAAGAAAATAAAAGAAAAATATAATAATGTAAAAATTATTATAGCAACTAATCATGTTTCATTTGTTAGAAATTTTATATGTGAAGCATTTGGAGCAGATTATTTAGATGATGTTTTAATTTCTGCAGAAATTCATAAAGTTAAACCCAATCAAGATTTTTATACTTATATTCTAAATAAATTTAATTTAAGTCCTAAAGAATTATTATTTTTAGATGATAATATTAATAATGTTAATGGTGCTAAAAATTTGGGTATAAATGTTATTAAGGTAAATAAAAAGACGAATTTATTTAGTGAAATATCTAAATTTTTAAAGAATAATTAGAAACGGGAAAATTCAATTATTAGTTTAGGATATTTAATGATTTATACAAAAAATAAGTTAAATAATTGTCAAAAAATGGAAGATAATTAGTAGTCTAATTATTCTTTTTTTTTATATTATTTATTGTAAGGAGGAATATTATGACTAATGGTTTATCTAACGATGAAGTAATAGAAAAAAGAAAAAAATATGGTAGAAATGAAATAATAAGAACAAGAAAGAATACATTTTTTCATTTATTTATTGAAACTTTAGGGGACCCAATAATTAAAGTATTATTAATTGTACTAGCAGTTAAAGTAATATTTTTATTTAGACACTTTGATATATTTGAAACAATAGGAATAGCAGTAGCTATATTAGTAGCATCTTTAATTTCAACAATATCAGAGTATGGTTCAGAAAAAGCCTTTGTTAGACTCCAAGAAGAATCCTCTAAGATTAAATGTCGTGTTAAAAGGAATGGGAAAATAGAAGAGATTAATATAGATGAAGTAGTAATGGATGATATTGCCCTCTTATCTTCTGGTGATAAGATACCTAGTGATGGAATAATTGTATCAGGTAGTGTTACAGTAGACGAGTCAATGATGAATGGAGAAACTAAAGAACAATATAAAGAAAAGGCAATTAACTTAAGTAATGTCAAAGATAATAATTTAGTTTATAGGGGTACTGTTGTATATGATGGCTACGCTTTAATGAAAGTAAATAAGATAGGAGCAGATACTCTTTATGGAAAACTTGCTAGTGAACTAGAAGAGAAAACACTTCCATCACCGCTTAAATTAAGACTAAATAAACTAGCTAAAACAATAAGTAAATTAGGTTATATTGCGGCAATATTAGTATCTATTTCTTATCTGTTTTCTAACATAGTAATTGAAAATAACTTTAATATAACTAAAATTATAGATACTGTAACTAATATTCCTCTTTTATTTGGTTACCTCCTTGAAGCATTAACTTTAAGTGTTACAGTAATTGTAGTAGCAGTTCCCGAAGGTCTTCCTATGATGATTACTTTAGTATTATCTTCTAATATGAAAAGAATGCTAAAAAATAATGTTTTAGTAAGAAAACTAGTAGGAATAGAAACTGCAGGTAGTTTAAATATCTTATTTACGGATAAAACAGGAACTCTTACTAAAGGAAAACTTGAAGTAATTAATATGATCAGTGGGGACAACCTTGAAATAAATAATAGTATAGAATTAAATAATTATCCTAAATATAAAGAACTAGTAATAGACAATCTTGTCTATAATAATGATAGTATATATGACCCAGTAGAAAATAAAATAATCGGGGGAAATATTACTGACAAGTCCCTCTTAGAATTTATAAAAATTAAACGAAATAATGATATTAAAGAACTATATAAATTACCATTTAATAGTAAAAATAAATATTCCATAACAATAATATCAAAAGATAATAAGAATATTAAATTAGTAAAAGGAACTCCTGAAAAGATACTTAAATATACTGATTTATGTTATGACAAATATGGTAATAAAATGTTATTAAAAGAAAAAGATAAAATACTATCTAAAATAGATAATATGACTAAAAATGGCATAAGAGCAATTGCTATTGCTAACTCTGATAGTACAGTAAATAAAGATAGTTTAAATAATATTGTTTTAATAGGTATATTATTTATAAAAGATGAAATAAGATGCGAAAGTAAGGATGCTATTAAGTTAGTAAAAGAAGCTGGTATTCAAACAGTAATGATAACAGGGGATAGTAAAAATACTGCTCTTTCTATTGGAAGTGAAATAGGGTTAATTAATAGTGATAATGATTTAGTAATTACTTCTGATGAACTTAACTTAATGAGTGATGATAAAGTAAAACAAATACTTCCTAGACTTAAAATAGTATCAAGGGCTCTTCCTAGTGATAAAAGTAGATTAGTAAGACTTGCCCAAGAATTAAATCTTGTTGTAGGTATGACTGGAGATGGAGTAAATGATGCTCCTGCTTTAAAAAAGGCTGATGTCGGCTTTGCTATGGGAAGTGGTACCGAAGTAGCGAAAGAAGCATCAGATATTGTAATTATAGATAATAACTTTTTATCAATTACTAAAGCAATATTATATGGAAGAACAATCTTTAAAAGTATTAGAAAGTTTATTATATTTCAGTTAACTGTAAACTTATGTGCTGTTAGTGTTTCTATTATTGGACCATTTATTGGAATTCCTTATCCCGTTACCGTAATTCAAATGTTATGGATTAATATGGTAATGGATACATTAGCAGGCCTAGCTTTCTCATATGAAAGTCCTAAACTAGAATACATGAAAGAACCTCCTAAAAAGAAAGATGAAAATATTATCAATAACTATATGTTAAATGAAATATTAGTAACAGGTATTTATTCATCTATATTATGTTTTATTTTCTTAAAATCCCATTTTATTAGAAGTTTCTTTAGATATAGCCCTAGCTATGAATATTTACTTACTGCATTCTTTGGTTTATTCATATTTATAAGTATCTTTAATAGTTTTAATGCAAGAACTCATAGGTTGAATCTTTTTACATTATTACATAAAAATAAAGTATTCTTATCAGTAATACTTTTTGTAGCCGTTGTTCAAATATATCTTATATATTATGGGGGAGATATATTTAGAACAAGAGGACTTACACTAAATGAATTTATAATAATGCTTCTAATTGCATTTACTGTAATTCCATTTGATTTTATAAGAAAACTATATTTAAAAAGTATCAATAAAAATACTGGAGTATAAAAAATACCATCATAAGGTGGTATTTTTTACATCATATACATAGAACTATCAGGTTCATTATAAATATTTGTAGTATTGTTATTATAAGTTGCTTCTAATCTAGTAACTCTTTCATTTAATCTTTTGATTTGTCTTTCCATTGTATTTAATCTAGTATCAATATCATTATTACTAGAATTATTACTTTGATTGCAAGGCATCATATTTTGATTACTATAAGGCATCCCATAATTCATATTAGGGTTTTGCATCATTGGTCCAACTTGATTAGGCATTATTCCATTAGGCATCATTCCACCTTGCATCATTGGCATCATTCCATTTTGAAAAGGATTACTTACATATCCATAATTACCATAATACATATCTCTATCATCGTTCATATTTTCACACTCCCGTTATTCTTTTCATTTTAATATATGCAAAATACCCAGATTGTGTTAAAATAAATTTAAGGGAGTGTTTTATGAGACTTAGAAATGTAAAAGGCGCTAAAGAAAAAATATTATCAAGTAGATATAATATAGATAATCCATTTGATAATATTAATAATTGGAATAAAGTATTTAATAATAATAATCCTATATACATAGAAATAGGAATGGGGAAAGGTAAATTCATAATAGAAAATGCTATAAATAACCCTAATATAAATTATATAGGTATAGAAAAATTTGATAGTGTTATAGTTAGAGCTATCGAAAAAGTAGAAGAGTTGGATATACCTAATCTAAAATTTATTAGAATGGATGCTACTAGAATAGATGAAGTATTTAATAAGGAAATAGATAAAATATATTTAAACTTTTCTGATCCATGGCCAAAAGATAGACATGCAAAAAGAAGATTAACTAGTCCTATATTCTTAGAAAAATATGATAAAGTATTTAAAAATGATAATATAATAGAAATGAAAACTGATAATATAGATTTATTTAATTATTCAGTAGATAGTTTAAAAGGATATGGCTATAATATAGAATATATTACTAATGATTTACATAAAGAAAATGTAGATAATATAATGACAGAATATGAAGAAAGATTCTCTAAATTAAATATTAAAATAAATAAATTAATAGCAAGGAAGTAATAGTATGGCAGAATATATATTATATGGAATAGAAGAAGATAATTCAAAGTTTATTTTTAGAAGTGGGAAGTCACTAGAAGATATCGATAAATTTACTAGTATTTTTTATGATGTAGAAGATGCTAAGGAAGTTTTGAATGAATTATATGGAACAAATGTAAAATTAAAATCTATGTTATTGATGAAAAAAGATAAATTTAAAGAAGGAAATATTCCAATTCGATTTCGTGGTGATATGTATGATGAACTAAGTGTTATAGAAACCTATAAGAATTATCTTTGGGCTAATCCTAATTTAATTATGACTTCCAATGTTAAACATGTTAATTTAGATTTTATGAGAGATTTAAAAAAAACAGGTAAAATTAATTTTAGTGAAAGAGAATTTAATATAGCCATCAAAGCTTATTTTTATCGAAATGGTGAACTTGTATATACGAAAGTAAGAGAAGCATATTTTGAATTGTTAGAAATGGGTCAGAAAGTAAAATGCAAAAAGATATAAGCATATATATAGATAAATTTTATTTATATTTAAAAACTAATAAAAAGTATTCTGATAATACAATTAACGCTTATTTAAGTGATATTGATGAATTTAATAGTTTTATTAATAAAGGAATTAATATTACTTTTGAAGATATAAGTTCATATTTATCATACTTATATAATGATGAGAAATTATCTAAAAGTAGTATTGGTAGAAAACTAAGTTCTCTTAGAAGTTTTTATAATTATTTAGTAAAAGAAGATATTATTAATTATAATTATTTTAATGATGTCAGTAATCCTAAGAAAGGGTTAGTTTTACCTAAATTTATAAATGAAAAAGATATGAGTAATATTATGGAAGTATGTATGGGAGATAATCCTATATTAGAAAGAGATAGATTAATAGTAGAGCTATTATATTCAACAGGAATTCGTGTTAGTGAACTTATTAATATAAAATTAAATGATATAAATTTTTATAATAATGAAATAAAAATATTAGGTAAGGGTAGTAAAGAAAGAATAGTTATATTTAATAATACTTGTAGAGAAGCATTATATAATTTTATTAATAATGGAAGAAAAGAATTATATAAAAATGATACAGGATACTTATTTATTGGTAGAAATAATGGCCATATTTCTAGTAAATATGTAAGGGATATTATTAATAAAATAAAAGTGAAGGCAGGAGTAGAAGGTAAAATATCTCCTCATGTATTTAGACATACATTTGCAACTGATATGTTAAATAATGGAGCAGACTTAGTAAGTGTAAAAGATTTACTAGGACATGAATCTTTAAATACAACTAGTATATATACACATGTTACTAATGAACAAATAAAAAAAGTATATGAAATGGCTCATCCAAGAGCAAAAAAGGAGTAATTATGGCAAAGTTATATTTTAAGTATGGTGCAATGAGTTGTGGTAAAACAAGAGATTTAATTAAGACAATGTATAATTATAAAGAAAAAGGAATGAATGTTCTAATAATTAAACCTAGAAAAGATACAAAAGGGGAAGATACAATTGTTCCAAGAGGAGCAGAACCAGTAAAAGTAGATTATTTAATAAGAGATAATGATGATATATATAAAATGATAGAATATTATATATCTTATCATCCACTTCATTGTATATTAGTAGATGAAGTTCAATTCTTTAAGGAAAAACATATAAAAGAATTTGCGGATGTAGTAGATTTACTTGATATTCCTGTTATATGTTATGGACTTAGAGTAGACTTTAAAGGTCATTTGTTTCCAGGAAGTAAAGCTTTATTTGAAACGGCAGATTCTTTGGAAGAATTAAAAGCAGTTTGTGCTTGTGGTAATAAAGCTACTAGAAATATAAGATATGTAAATGGTAAACCAACTTTTGATGGTAGTCAAGTAGCAATAGATGGAGAAAATAATATTACTTATGAATCAGTATGTCGTAAATGTGAAAGAAATTTAAGAAAACAAATAAATGAGTATTAATGATAGGGAGTTCAGGTTATGGAAAAATTATATTTTACTGTATTATTAAGGGACAGATCAAATAATTTTGTAAAAAAAGGATTAATTCAAGATGTAGTGATAAATAATTCTAATAAATTAAAAAATATAAGTTCTATTCAAATATCAAAATTAAGTAAAGATAACAACTTGATTTGTGAAATTCCATATATATTGATATATAATAAAAAAAATAATCAGTTTGTTAGGAAAAGTATGTATAATGTTGAAAAAAATATGATATATATATTTGAATGTGAAGACGAAAATGACATGTATAACTTATTTATTAAATTAAGTGAAATAATAAAAAGTGAAAATTATGAGACAGAATTTTTGCCAAATTTGAAAGTAAAAAAATAGTAAAATTATGTTGTATTTATTGCAATATAATTTTATTTTTGCTATTATAAAAATTGAGGTGAATAGAATGGAAAAATATGTTTATTCCTTTAATGAAGGAAACAAAGATATGCGTAATTTGCTTGGAGGCAAAGGGGCTAATCTTGCAGAAATGAAATCTATTGGATTACCTGTTCCAAATGGATTTACGGTTACAACTGAGGCTTGTAATAAATACTATGATGATGGTAAAGTTATAAGTGAAGAAGTAAAAAAACAGATATTTGAAAAATTAGAAGAATTAGAAAAAGTATCAGGTAAAAAAATGGGAGATTTAAAGAATCCTTTACTTGTATCAGTAAGAAGTGGTGCAAGAGCATCTATGCCTGGTATGATGGATACTGTTTTAAATTTAGGACTTAATGATGAAGTTGCTAAAAATTTTGCTGAAGCTACACAAAATAAAAGATTTGCATATGACTCTTATCGAAGATTTATTATGATGTTTGCAGATGTTGTAAAAGGATATTCTAAGAGTTCTTTTGAAAGAGTATTAGATGAATTTAAAGAAAAGAAAAATGCTAAATTTGATACAGATTTAAATGAAGATGATATGTATGAAATAGCAATGAAATTTAAAGATATCTATAAAGAATTATCAGGGGAAGAATTTCCACAAGATCCGAAAGTTCAATTAATTGAGGCAGTAACTGCTGTATTTAGATCTTGGAATAATGAAAGAGCAATTATTTATAGAAGGATGAACGATATACCATCTTCTTGGGGAACTGCTGTTAATGTTCAAGAAATGGTATATGGAAATCGTGGAGATAATTGTGGCACTGGTGTAGCATTTACAAGAAACCCTGCAACCGGAGAAAATAAACTATATGGAGAATACTTAATAAATGCTCAAGGAGAAGATGTAGTAGCAGGTGTTAGAACTCCACAAAGTATTGAAACATTAAAAGAAGAAATGCCAGAAGTATATGAACAATTTTCTAAAATATGCAAAATTCTAGAAGAACATTATAAAGATATGCAAGATATGGAATTTACTATTGAAAATGGAAAATTATTTATGTTACAAACAAGAAATGGTAAAAGAACTGCTCAAGCTGCTTTAAAAATTGCTGTTGATATGGTAAAAGAAAAAATGATTACTGAAGAAGAAGCAATTATGAAAGTAGAACCTAAGGCACTTGATCAATTATTACATAAAACATTTGATAATGTAAGTTTAAAAGAAGCTAAAAAAATAGCTAAAGGATTAGCGGCTTCTCCGGGTGCAGCAGCAGGTAAAATATATTTTAACGCTGAAGATGTTACTAAAGCAGCAAATAATGGAGAAGATACAATCTTAGTTAGGCTAGAAACATCACCTGAAGACATTCAAGGGATGAGTGATGCGAGAGGAATATTAACTATCCGTGGTGGAATGACTTCACACGCAGCAGTAGTAGCCAGAGGGATGGGAAGATGTTGCGTAAGTGGATGTGGAGAATTAAAGATAGATGAAGAAGCTAAAACACTTACAACTAGCGATGGAACTATCTATAAAGAAGGAGATGCTATCTCACTTGATGGTTCTACTGGATATGTATATGATGGACTAGTTAAAACAGTAGATCCTGAAATTAGTGGTGACTTTGAAAAATTCATGGGTTGGGTAGATAAAACTAGAACAATAGGTGTTAGAACTAATGCTGATAATCCAAGAGATACTATCCAAGCAATCAAGTTTGGAGCAGAAGGTGTAGGACTTTGTCGTACTGAGCATATGTTTTTTGAAACAGATAGAATCTTTGCGGTAAGACAAATGATCACTGCTGAAACAAAAGAACAAAGAGAAGCAGCACTAAGTAAAATATTACCTATGCAAAGAAAAGATTTTGAAGAAATGTATACAGCCTTAGAAGGAAGACCTATGACAGTAAGATACTTAGATCCACCTCTTCATGAATTTTTACCACATACCGATGAAGAAATTAAACCACTTGCCAAAGAATTGGGAATGACTTTTGAAGCATTAAAAACAAGAATAGATTCTCTTAAAGAGTTTAACCCAATGATGGGACATAGAGGTTGTAGATTATCCATAACTTATCCGGAAATTGCCGTAATGCAAACGAAAGCAGTAATAGAAGCAGCTCTTAATGTAAAAGAAAAAGGAATAAACGTAGAACCAGAAATAATGATACCTTTAGTAGGAGATGTAAATGAACTTAAATATGTAAGAAATATTGTTGTAGAAACTGCTGAAGAAATACTTAAAGAAAGAAAAGCAAAATTAAAATATAAAATTGGTACAATGATTGAAATACCAAGAGCAGCACTTCTAGCAGATGAAATAGCAGAATATGCGGAATTCTTCTCATTTGGTACAAACGATTTAACACAAATGACTTATGGATTCTCAAGAGATGATGCTGGTAAATTCTTAAATGATTATTATGATAAAGGTATATTTGAAAATGATCCATTCGCAAAACTAGATCAACATGGAGTAGGAAAACTAGTAGAAATGGCTGCTGAATTGGGTAGAAAAACTAGAAAGGATATTAAACTAGGAATATGTGGAGAACATGGAGGAGATCCAAGCTCAATTGAATTTTGTAGAAAAGTAGGACTTAATTATGTATCATGTTCACCATTTAGAGTACCTATTGCAAGACTTGCAGCAGCACAAGCTGAAATAAAAATGAAAAAATAACATTGTTGATATATATTTAAATTAGACTAAGATATAAAATTGAATCTTGGTCTTTTTTTCTTCTTTATATTTCATATTTACAAAAATAATAACATATGTTAATATATATGTATGTGCGTATGTATGCACATAAGGAGGAACCATATGATATGTGGTAAAAATTGCCCTAATTATCAAAAAATAAATAATATAAGACAAGAAATAGAAATAAATAGAATAGAAGAATTAGCTAATATATTTAAAATATTATCAGATACAACTAGATTAAAAATTGTCTGTTCTTTACTTAATAAAGAAATAAGAGTATCTGATATATCAAATAATTTAAATATAAATAGAACTACGGTATCACATCATTTAAAAACATTAAGGGATAATAAATTAGTTAAATTTAAACAAATTGGTTTAGAAAAATATTATAGTTTAAAGGATCCTCATATTGAACAAATAATACTTCAAGGAATAGATCATATAAAATAGAAAGGTGATAATATGCTAGAATTAATTAATGTAAATTATGAAATAGATGGTAAAAAAATATTATCAAATATAAATTTAAAAATAGATAATAATAAAATAATGATTATAACGGGACCTAATGGAAGTGGAAAATCAACTTTATCTAAAATTATTATGGGAATTTTAAAACCAACAAGTGGGAAAATATTATGGAATGGTAAAGATATAACAAACATGAGTATTGATAAAAGAAGTAATTTTGGATTATCTTATGCATTTCAACAACCAGTTAGATTTAAAGGAATTACAGTTAAAGATATTATTGACATATCTTCTCATAAAGAAAATGATATTAATACAATTTCTAATATATTAAATGAGGTAGGTTTAAATTATTCTGAATATATGAATAGAGAACTTGATGATAAATTATCAGGAGGAGAATTAAAAAGAATTGAAATAGCTTCTGTTATTGCTAGAAAATCAAAATTGATAATTTTAGATGAACCAGAAGCAGGAATAGATTTATGGAGTTTTAATGACCTAATAAATTTATTTGTTAATAAAAAGAAAGAATCAGGATTATTAATTATATCCCATCAACAAAAATTATTTAAAATAGCAGATGAAATAGTATTACTTGAAAATGGAATGATAAAATCTTGTGAAAATTATATTAGTATAAAGAATATGTTATGTTGTAATAGGTGCGTAAAAAAGGAGAATATTTATGAATAGTGTAGAAAAAGATTTGCTTAAAAATGTTATACAAGATATTAATTATGATTATGCTTATAACATAAGAAGTAATTCTAAAAGTATTGAAAGAAAAATAACTGATAATGTAAATATTGTCCCAAAAGAAGAAAATAAAGGAATAGATATAATTATAAAAGATAATACTAAATTTGAATATATATATATCCCTGTATTAATAACAGAAAGTGGTCTTACAGATATAGTATATAATGATTTTTACATAGGTAAAAATAGTAATGTTTATATTATTGCAGGATGTGCTATTAAAAATGAAGATGTACAAAAAAGCGAACACAATGGTATTCATAGATTTTTTGTTGAAGAAGGGGCTAATGTTCATTATATGGAAACGCATTATGCTGAGGGACATAAACACAGTAGTAAAATCTTAAATCCTGTTACAGAAATATATTTAAAAAATGGTAGTAGTATGGATATAAAAAGTATTCAAATAAAAGGAGTAGATAAAACAAAAAGAATAACAAAAGCTATTCTTGAAGACAATACTAAATTAGAAATAGTAGAAAAAATAATGACAGATAATAATGCTAAAGCAGATACTATTTTTGATGTTAAATTAAATGGTAATAATTCTAGTTGCCATGTTACATCAAGAAGTTTTGCAACAGGAAATTCTAAACAAAAATTCAAATCTGTAATATATGGAAATAACAAATGTTATTCACATGTAGAATGTGATGCTATTTTAAAGGATAAAGGTAAAGTAGTGTCAATACCAGAAATAGTTGCTAATAATGTAGATGCTAACTTAGTACATGAAGCAACAATTGGTAAAATAGCAGGTGAGCAATTAATTAAGTTAATGACCCTTGGTCTTACAGAGAAAGAAGCAGAAGAGGAAATTATAAAAGGATTTTTAAAATAATCTTTATCATTTTTGAAAGTATAAATATCCCCATTATTATATCAAATTTGTATCAATAAAGCAATAAATTTGACAAAAATGTACATTTATGCTATAATTAATGTACATTTGGTTGAAGATTATAAATAAAAGGGGGAATTTTTATGAAAAACGCTTATGTAATCGAATATTTAAATGAGAATGAATTTAGAAAAAGGGAGAGATCTGTTAAGAAATATAATATGTTAGCATATAAAAAATTAATGTTTACATATTATCCAGAGTTTAGGGAAGGTATTTTTAAAGGACAAGTAGTATCTACTAATAAAAAAGAAGGTATTACAAAATACGAGTTAAAATTACCTACTGATAGTACTTTTGCTAAAGTATATCAAGAAATAGTATTACATTATACAGTGTATGAAAATCAAAAAATAGTAATGTTAGATACAATAACACCGGATGATATCTTAACCGAAGGACACCAAAAGGAATTACAAACATATAAAGGAGTTCCTATTTCTAAATCACATGCCGAAAAAGATATATTTAAAATTAATTTATTAAATATGCTTGGAAAATAGATAGTTTTACATAACTATTTATTTTTTTGAGAAAATGTATTTTTGCTATTCTAATAAAAATGTTTTTATGATATACTATAATAGGTTCAGAAAAAATAGAGGTGTATAAAGTGGAATATAATTCTTGTGATAGAGAGTTTAAAAATATAGTAAATAATATAATGGAAAATGATGATTTTAAACAAATAGCTAATTGTAGACATCATGGTATTACAAGGCTAGAACATTCATTAAGAGTATCTTATTATTCTTATAAAGTTAGTAAATTATTGCATTTAAATGTTAGGGAAACTGCAAGAGCAGGACTTTTACATGATTTTTTTGTAAATTCGGATTTATCAGAAAAATCACAAAAAGTAAGTGCTTTTACTCATCCTAAAAAGGCATTAGAAAAGGCAAGTGATAGATTTGTATTATCAGATATGGAAAAAGATATTATATATTCACATATGTTTCCCTTAATACCTACTAGACCTCCAAAATACTTAGAAAGTTGGGTAGTTAGTTTAGTAGATAAAGTAGTGGCAATTTATGAGTTTGCAAATTCTTATTCCAAAATGTTCATGTTTAAATCACAATATGCAGCAATATTATTTATTATTTTAGCAAAAAGAGGTTTATAAGACTTCTTTTTTATTTATTGAAAAAAAAGTAAACATAAATTATATATTAAATATTATATGTTATAAAAATTTTAATTAATGTTAAAATTTTTTTCGTACTTTAATTTATTATAAAATTGTGATATAATAACAAATGCTTTATTGGAGTGTGATTTATGGAAATGTTATTATGCTTAGTATTTGGACCATTACTAATATCTTATATTAGTTATTATTTAAAATTAATTAAAAGATATTGTACTAAAAATTCTATAAAGATAAAGAAAACACCAAATATTGAAATAAAAGAAAATGTTAAAATAGATGATGAAGAAATAAAAAAATTTGTAAAAAAATCTATAAAAATAAAATATTTTAATAAATCTTTTTTTTATCATAATGTATCTAATTTAAAAATTAACACTTGTGATACTTTTAGAAAATTTAATATATTTATAGCAGAATATGATTGTGTAAAAAATATTATATATATAACAAGTAATCATTCATTAGCACATGAACTAACTCATGCCAGTAGTAGTTATTATGATGGAGATGATTATTCAGGATTATCGCAAAATGGACTAGGTATTGGGATAAATGAAGGATATACAGAACTTTTAACAGAGAGATATTATTTTCATGGAGATTCTTATCCAGTTGAAAGAAAAATAGCTAACAATTTAGAAAAAATAACAGAAAAAGATAAAATGGAAGAATGTTATTATACTGCTAATCTATATGATTTTGTTGAAGAATTAAAACAATATGATTCAGAAGAAAATGTTTTAAATTTTTTAAATTGTGTGGATATTATTTCTGATTTAGTGGATAATTATGTATTATGTAGATTATATTATCATATGTTAATAAAATGTATGAAAAAAGCAAATTTATATTTATTGAAATGGTATGCTATAAAACAGAAGAGATTGCTAGAAAACAATCTTATTTCAGATAAACAATGTTATAGTAATATAATTAAATATAGTAAGAGATTAATTGAATTAAGAAATATGGAATCAATTAGATATAAAATTTTAGGAAATAAATTAATAAAAAAAGAAATAGAAAAAATATTAGTAAAGAAAATGTAGTATCAAAAGTTATAAAATATAATAAATACTTAGTAGATATTAATGTAAATTATATTATCATTTTTATTAAAGTAATTAATGTTATATATATATATTTGAATAATAAATAATATCAAACATAATAAAAAAATTAATCCAATTACTTGATAATAATTATTGGTAATGTTATACTTAATATGCAAGTGTTTTGTCCTCGTAGCTCAGTAGGATAGAGCGATCGCCTCCTAAGCGATAGGCCGTTGGTTCGATTCCAATCGGGGACGCCACTTAAGAATTTGAAATTGCTAATTTTTAGCAATTTTTTTTGTATCATAATATTGGTATAAGTTGGGTAATTTTATAAGCATTAATGAGCTTAAATAAATATTTAATTATAATAATATTGGGAAATTTTATTTAAAATATAAATATTTAAACCCTAGTTTTTGATAAATATAGGATGCTCTTGGTAAAGAAAACAATCTTGTAAATATTAGATTATATATTTCGTCGATTAAAAATATCGTACAAATGGTATAACTAAATATTATGAAATGTTTTTTCTTCATTCTTTTAGCCATATAAAAGCAAATAGGTAACACCAAATAAATAAGCATTAAACTAAAAATTCCAAATATTAAGACACTTCTTAAACAAACATAACCATTAATGTTACCAAAACTTAATATTTCCTGAGTGTAATCCCAGCATTTTACATTCATTAAATTTTCAAGAATCCATCCTCCAATGTATTCAAGTATTCCAGTGGTAATTACACTAATGCTAAAAACAAATAAGGGATTTTTTCTTTTCTTAAAAGTTAAAAATATTATTAAGATAGCTCCAATTGCATATATATTTATCCATGGTAAAAAATTACTCCCTCGCCAATAAAAGCTTTTCATACCACTGTTAAAATAATAAAATATAACCTCATACAACCAACCAAATATTCCTGATACTACAATTACTAAACAATATATACCTAACATTGTACTTTTATCAAATTTTGGATTTTTATTTAAATAATTTTTAAAATATTTTTTCATACTGCCAACACCTTACTTATTTTATATACTTTTTAATTTATTTATAATATCTTTATCTTTTATTAAAATATAATTATTATTAAACTCTATTTTATAATAATCATCATTTTTTTTAATATCAGTAATTTCCTTTAACTTAATACTTAAAATTACTTCTTTTTTGATTATATAGTCTAATCTTTGACTAGTTCTTAAATCTTCTAATGAGTTATTTATGTTATTAGGAAAATCTAGAACTAAAAATCGGTAATTAGTTATAATAGTGGTATATTCTTTTTCATAATTAGAATTATGTATTAATGAATTATCAGATATTAATAATATCTTTTCATTACCCATTAATTTAATATCATACATAGTTATCCTCCTAAATTTATTATACTATAAAATCAGGATAAAAGCATGAAAAAGTTTTGAATTTTACAAAATTATGTAAAATATTAAGACTTTTTTTTAATTAAATGGT
>CALVXP010000012.1 GCA_944371525.1 uncultured Bacilli bacterium
ACCATATTCATAATTCTTTCTACTTCTCCACCAAAATCAGCATGTCCTGGTGTATCTAAAATATTAATACGGTATCCTTCATAATTAATAGCCGTAGTTTTAGCAAGAATAGTAATTCCTCTTTCTCTTTCAATATCATTAGAGTCCATTACTCTTTCTTCAACATTTTCATTTTCTCTAAATGTTCCAGATTTTTTTAATAGTTGATCTACAAAAGTTGTTTTTCCATGGTCTACATGGGCAATAATAGCAATATTTCTAATATTCATAAAGTTCACCTCTTTTTTTCACACCGATTAATTATACCACAAATGTTTGGTTTTGTTAAATAAAAATTAAAAAAAAACTACTTATAATAAGTAATTTTCTATTTTAAACTCTTCTTTATTTGAAAAAATTCGAATAAGTATACCAAAGAAGTAATAATTATATATACACCAGTTATTTGTAAATATATAGTAACAGTTAATGCCGGTTTGAACAGTAATAATATTCCAATTATAAACGAAAGAATACTAATAACTATATATGGTATCATTTTATTTCTTAAAAACTTAGTTAATGTAATAGCTCCTACTACAAATGCATATAATGATAAAATTACTGGTAATAAGAAAATTAAAGATCCATAATATACATATATAAATAATGCACTCCATATACAAATAATACCTACTATTAAATTATTATACATATTATATCTATAACTTTTATTCATAAAGAAACTTATTAATTGTACTACTCCTAGAATCAAAAATATTGATACTAAGACATAATTTATAGTAACTAAAAATGTCTCTGTGGCAAATACTAATAATATTCCAAATAATATTGATAAAACAAAAGTAACAAATAAACTTCCTTTACTGTCATTAAACATTTATATTCCCCCTATCCATTACATCCATCAGTACATATATTAGGATTAGATGCTTTCATAAATTCTCTTGTCCTTTCTTTTAAAGCTGATACTTTTTCTTCTGTCCAATATTCATCTACATCTCCTGATACCATTGATGATTCATTATCATGTCCTACTATTTCACCATTTTTTACATATACAACTGCAGGTACATATATTTTTTTATTTCCTTCTTCATCATAAGGTACATAATCACCTAATATTTCTATTATTTTTTGATAATTTTCAGTATTATTTTCTCTATCTTCTTTTATATTATAGTAATATATTTTTTCAATATCTTCTTCATACGCTACTTCATTTAAGTATTTTACATATCTTTGACACCACTTACATTCAGGAAATCCTAAATACACTACTCCCGTACCATTTTCTAATATTTTTATTATTTCATCCATTGTTCTATATACAAAAACATTATTTTCATCTACTTCATTATATTCTTCTGCAAAAACTTCTCCATCAGTTATTTTATTTTCTTTTTTATTTAAAGAAAATAAAAATACACTTATTCCTATTATAATTAATACTATAATTCCTATAATTATACCAATATTTTTTTTATTCATATACATCCTTCTTTCTAAATTAATTATAACATACTTAAATATAAAAAAAAAGACTTATTGTCCCTGTATTTTTAAATGTGTTTTTAATTTTATATAAGATATTTCTTCAATCATATCATTAAATATTTCATCAACTAACATATGTTCTGGCATTTTATCCCTCTTCTTTCTTTTTTATAATAATAGCACTTTATTTGACACTTTGCATCATATTCGACAAAACTAGTGTATTTTTTCATTCATTTTTTCTTTTTATATGGAAAAATAACATAATTTATAGTATAATTAATTAAGGTGATATTTAATGAGATATTACTTTAACAAATCTAAATCTAACTTTGCTAATCGCGGAATGGTTTTAGAAAATGATATTAATGTAACTAATGAATACTATATAGAAAAAGGAATAGCCTTAATATATAAGAAACCTACTCCTATAAAGATAACTAAAGTTAATTATGATAAATCAAAGATAGTTGAAGCATTCTTTGAATGTCCTTCTACTTTAGATTACAATGGAATATATAAAGGAAAATATATAGAATTTGATGCTAAAGAAACACAAAGTAAAACTAGTTTTGCTTTAGCAAATATTCATGAACATCAACTAGAACATATTAAAAGAGTTTATAAATTAGATGGCATTATTTTCTTAATAATAAGGTTTGTTTCACTAAATGAAACATATATTTTAATGGGATATGATTTATTAGATTTTTTAAATAATAATACAAGGAAATCTATTCCCTATTCTTATTTCAAAGAAAAAGGATATTATATTGAATTAAAATATATACCTAGATTAGATTACTTAAAGGTATTAGATAAAATAATGGAGGATTAAATGAAAAAAATTAAAGAGATATTTAATAAAGGAATTGATTTTATTAAAGGATTAAAAAAAGATGAAATAATTATATGTATATTATTTATTATTATAAGCATTTTTTCTGTTTTAAGTTTTGGATGGATAGGACTTATAGCATTACCAATTATGGCTGGATTAATATATGTATATTATAAACCAGAAAAGATTACTAATATATTAAAAATAAAGAAGAAAAAAGGAAATAAAAAAAATTTAAATTCGAAAAAGAAAAATACTAAGGATGAAAATAATAATGAATTAGATGATACTATAATTAAAGATGAAATAAAAGAAGAACTAAAAAAGGATGAGGATGTGTTAGTCGTGAAAAAGAAAGTAACATCTAAGAAAAAAAATATCAAGAAAAAAAAGAATGATAAAGGTAAAAAGGAACAAAAAAGAGCAATATGGAAAACCGTACTAACAGCATTCATTATATTATGTATCACTGGTATTGTTAGTGTAGCGGGATTTATTCTATATATAGTTGTTGCTACTGAGGAATTTGATCCTAATGCATTATCAAACAAAGAACAAACTGTTGTGTATGACAAAGATGGTAATATTATAGATACCTTAGGAGAGCAAAAAAGAGAAAATGTTACTTACGATGAATTACCAGAAGTGTTTATAGATGCGCTTATTGCTACCGAAGACTCAAGATTTTTTCAACATAATGGTGTAGATTTACCAAGATTTTTAAAAGCATCATTTGGACAATTACTTGGTAATAGTGATGCCGGTGGAGCTTCTACTCTAACAATGCAAATTGCTAAAAACAATTTAACTTCTACTACTTCTACTGGAATTAAAGGTATTATTCGTAAATTTCAAGATATTTATTTATCAGTTTTCTATATAGAAAAGCAATACACAAAAGAACAAATTATTGAATTCTATGTAAATGACAACTGTTTAGGTGGAAGAATATACGGTGTTAAAGAAGCCGCTGAATATTATTTTGGGAAGTCTATTAGTGAACTTAGTTTGCCAGAAGCATCTTTACTTGCTGGATTGTTCCAAGCGCCAAATGGATTAAATCCTTATACCAATCCAGAAGGTGCTACCGAAAGAAGAAGTACAGTTTTATCACTTATGGTAAGACATGGATATATTACTGAGGAGGAAAAAGAGTTAGCAGAAGCGGTATCGGTAGAAAGTATGTTAGCAGAGGCTACAGAAGAAGGAGATTATGCTGGATATATTGATACAGTTGTTGCTGAAGTAGAAAAGAAAACTGGAAACAATCCATATCAAGTATCTATGAAAATTTATACTAATATGGATAGAAGCATTCAAGATGGTATTAATGCTGTATTAAATGGTGAAGCACATACATGGGAAGACGAAGAAGTTCAAGCAGGTATTAGCGTTGTTGATGTTAATACAGGTGCTCTAGTTGCAGTTGGTGCTGGTCATAATCGTAAAGCTAATACATTTAATTATGCTACCCAAGCCAAAAGGCATATTGGTTCAACTGCTAAGCCACTCTTTGACTATGGACCTGGATTTGAATATAATAATTTCTCTACTTATACTCTATTTAATGACGAACCATGGTCTTATACAGATGGACCTGAAATTGGAAACTGGGATGGAACATATCAAGGATTAATCACTTTAAGACAAGCACTTAGTGTATCAAGAAATGTACCCGCTTTAAAAGCTTTTCAACAAGTAAGTAAGAAAAATATTATTGAATTTGTTACTAACTTAGGTATAGAAGCAGAAATTGAAGGAAATTCATTACATGAAGCTCATGCACTTGGAGCATTTGAACCTGGTGCTACTACTTTAGAGATGGCTTCAGCATTTGCAGCATTTGCTAATGGTGGATATTATATAGAACCTTCAACAGTTACTAAAATAGAATATCGTGATACTGGAGAAGTTGTAGAGTTTAACAGCGAAAAAGAAAGAGTTATGTCTGATTCTACTGCATATTTAATGAATAATGTTTTACAATATGCCGTAGAATATGGATTTAATGGTGGTGCTAGAGTTTATGGTTCTACTGTTGCAGCTAAAACTGGTACATCAAATTTACCTGATGAAAAAATTCAAGAATTAGGACTTCCTTCTGGAGCAGTAAATGATTTATGGACGGTAGCTTATACACCAGAATATTCAATCGCATTATGGTATGGATATGAAACAGTAACTTCTGAGCACTATCTATCAGGTGCTAGTGCTCCAAAAGATGCAGTAATGCAATCAGTTATGAAATACATACCTAAAACAACAAAAGAATTTACAAAGCCAGATTCTGTTGTAGCATCAGAAGTTGAATTTGGAACATGGCCTGCACAATTACCTAGTGAATATACTCCATCTGATTTAATTAGAACAGAATACTTTAAAAAAGGTACACAACCTACTGAAGTATCTGAAAGATTTAGTCAATTAAATGATGTTACTGACTTACAAGCAGAAGTTGATGGAAGAACTGTTAAACTTACTTGGGATTTTAAAGTTCCAGAAGTAGTTACTGAAAGTTACTTAAAAACTTATTTTAGCCAATCAGTATTTGGTAATGGTACTAACGGCTTTGTACAAGAAAGACTTTCGTATAATCAAAATACTTTAGGAGGTCTAGGATTTGGAATTTACCTAGAAGATATCGATGGAACAACAACAGAAGTTGGATTTACAACTGATACAGAATATGTATTTACAGTACCAAACTCCTACTCTTCTAGAAATGCTACAATAATAGTAAAAGCTGAATATAAATCATTTAAATCTAATGCTAGTAAAGGAGTTTCTAAAAATGTAACAATAAGTGGCGGAAGTATTATTCAAAGTTTAAAAGTTGATATTGGTGACAGCGTTGTAAATTCCAAAGTTGGAGAATATAAAGAAAATGCTATTACAATTAGATACAACGGTATTACCATTGATAATTCAAAAGCTAGTATATCTTATAAATTATATTCTTCTAATGGCAATCAGATTGGAAGTTATAGTTCTGCTACTGAATTAGAAAATAAAGTGAATACATTAGCCACTGGTAATTATAAGATATCTTATATAGTATCTTATAAAGGGGAAAGTGTTATTGAAGAAAAAACAGTAAACTTACATAATTAAAGAACTAGAAAAAATCTAGTTCTTTTTACATACATCTTTTAATTTACAATTATCACATTCGGGATTTTTAGCCTTACAATAATATCTTCCAAACAGTACTAATTGATGATGTGTTCTACCCCATCTGTCTTTTGGTACTTTTTTCATTAATTTTTTCTCAATAACATCAACTGTATCTTCTTCATTAGCAAGTCCTAATCTTTTACTTACTCTAGCAACATGAGTGTCAACAGCAATTGCAGGTTCATTATATATTACTGATAAAAAAACATTTGTAGTCTTTCTCCCTACTCCTGGTAAACTTTCTAAATATTTACGATCATTAGGTAATACTGTTACATTGTCATTTAATAATCTAGTTGCTATTTCTTTTACAAATATTGCTTTTTTGTGATAAGTACCTATTTCTTTAATAATAGATTCAATATCTTTAATTGAAGCATTACTTAATGCTTCAATACTAGGATACTTTTTAAAGAGTACACTAGTTACCTTATTTACTCTTTTATCAGTAGTTTGAGCACTTAATACAGTAGCAATTAATAGTTCATAATCTTTATTAAATTCTAGTTCACAAACAGGATTTTCAAAAAGTTCGTCTAGGTAATTAAATATTTTATTCTTCTTCAAGCCAATTGTACTCAAAATAATCCACATTCTCCTTCTTTTTATTACGATAATTATTTTTATCTCTAATTACATCATCTTTTGTTTTTATTCCCTTTTTATTCCATTCTGATAATATTTTATCTATATATCTAAAACTATTTACTCCATTATAAACAGCTTCCTTTAAAGCTTCTATTACTATTTCTTTATTATAATCAGTTACCCAAGTTTTTATCATATCATATTCCATCGGAGATATAGTTCTACCTAATTCTTGTTCAAATATAGTAAATATATCATTGCCTACTTCTTCTTTTTTATCTTCTACTCCTATTATTTCTTTTATTAACTTATTATATAATAAATCAAATACTATATATTCTTCAGTTTTATTTAAACTATTTTTTTCTACAATTACATTAATGATTTGTTTTTCAAATAAACTATTAATAAGTTCCATAACTTTATATTTATTTATATCAAGTTCTTTAGAAAATAGTTCAGGATTATAAGTAACTTTATTCCCCATATTAATCATGTATATTAATAATATTAATTCTTCTTCGGTTATATTTAATTTTTTGTATTTATTAAATATTATTTTAGGTACTATAAGTGGTTTTTCTTGTAATAATTCAAGTAACTTATTATCCATACTACTATCCCTCTATTTCTATTTCATCTAACTTATCCAAAGTATATATATCATAATATATATATTTAATTGTATTTCCTTCTTTCTTTGTTTCTTCATACATAGGAATATCTGTTTTGTATATTATTTCATACTCACTAGTTTTATCTTGAAATTTTTCAGTACTATTATTATATACTTCTTTATAATCTTTATCTAATACAATTATATTATCTTTAGTTAATACAATATAGTAATTATTATATTTATTATAATACATTATATCTTCTTTTATTTCACTGTTATTTTTAATATCTTCCAATATATTATTTAAATAATTATTATTTCTATTAACTATATAAATAACACTACCAAATAAAAATACTACTAAACAAATAAATATTATTATTATTTTTTTCATATTATCTTCCTCTTCATAATTATACAATGAAATAATATTTTTTTAAAGCATTTAACCACTAATTTCTTTAATAATATAATCATCATCTTTTAATTCTAATATAGTTAAATTATCCTTATTAATAATATAAGTATCAATCCAAGTAGTATATAAATGTTCTAAGAATTTATTAGAAAAATTACTATAAGCATTATAAAATAATACTTTCATATTATCATTTAAATCAATATAAACTTCTTCTTCATTATTTAAAATATATATATAATCACATAAAGAATAATTACCTGAAATAGATATCTCTTTATCATATATACATATATTATTACCATTTAAAACTATTTTTATCTTATTTTCAATATATATTTCAATATCATTAACTTCTATATTTTTATCAAAACGATATTTTTCTACTGCCTCTATATCATTACTCACTATTTTATTAGTAAGTAGATAATCTATTTTATTAATTACATTATTATATTTATTTATATCTATTTCTGTATCTTTTAACATATATAATAAAAATTTATTATTATGATATATAATAATACTATCTTTATAAAAAATAACACTATTATCGTTTATTTTATCTTCATAATTAACAGGTTCTGTTTTTTCCGTACACCCTGTTAAAAGAATTATAATACTAAGAAATAATAATATTTTTTTATACATAAAAAAGGCACCTCACTATAAAGTATGCCTTTTAATATTTATTTATAATGTATTCCTTTATTTTTTCATAATCATTATCTAAATTATTTCTAACTATTTCTTTTTCAATATCTTTCATAATATCTTTTAAATAACTTCCAGGATTTCTATTTAATATTTTAGATATTTCTATTGGTTTTATATTTATATCTTTACTTGATAATATAGGTAATTTATTATGAATATTATGAATTTTCTTTCTATCTATATTTTTTATGTCTGCTACTACTGTTGTTACATATAATCCATATTTATATATTGTATAAGCATCATATATATTTTCTTTCATTAAAGCTCTTATTTCACTCATTTGCTCTTTTTCTAACTTAGTAAAGGGATATATATCATCTACTTCTAATTGAGCCCAAATACCTATTAAATCATCACATAAATCTATATCTTTTAGTTTAGGTATATCTAAATCTTTACATAGTTTTAAATTTACTAATAATTCTCTTCCTTTTTCTTTATTTAAAGATAAAAATATTTTATTTAATTCCTCTTTCTTTCGTTGATAAGATAATGTTTTTAATAAATAGCTATATTTAGTTAAATAATGTCTCGTTTTTTCTTCTATTTGGAAATCTAATATTGCGGAAAATCTTATTGCTCTAAGTATCCTAAGTGAATCTTCATATATTCTATATCTTGGATTACCCACTGTTCTAATTAATTTATTATCTAAGTCTTTTCTTACATTTAATAAATCTATAATTTTTTCATCTTTATCTATACACAATGTATTAATTGTGAAGTCTCTTCGTAATAAATCTTTCTTAAAATTTTTTATATATTTAATTTTAACAGGTTTTCTATTTCCTTCATACTTCATTTCTCTTCTAAAAGTTGTTACATCATATTTATAATTTTTGTATATTACTGTTACTGCTCCATATTGGTTTTCTGTACTAGTTGCAATATCAAATAATTCTATTATTTCTTTAGGAGTAGCACTTGTACATATATCAATATCACTAGATTCTTTACCAATTAGTTTATCCCTAACAAATCCTCCGACTATATATGATTCATAACCATTATCATTAAGTATATTTATTAGTTCTATAGCTTTATTATACATATATCCTCCCATATAATTATAGCATCCACAAAAGAAAAATGCAAAGTAATTACAACTACTTTACATATTCCTTATTTTTTATTTATTATTTGTTCTTTAATTAATTTAATAAATTCTTCTATACTTGTAGTTTTAGTATCATTTTCTCCATGTAATCTATAACTAATTAGATTATCATCTCTTTCTTTATCTCCTAAAACTAATGTATATGGTATTTTCTTAGTTTGACTTTCTCTCATCTTATAAGATAATTTTTCATCTCTATCATCTAGTTCTACTCTAATATCATTATTTTCTAATAATTCTTTTATCTTATTAGCATACTCTAAATGATATTCATTGTTTACAGGTATTATATTTATTTGAACAGGACTTAACCATAATGGGAAAGCACCAGCATAATGTTCTATTAATATACCTATAAATCTTTCTACAGAACCATATATTACTCTATGAAGCATAACTGGTCTTTTCTTAGAGCCATCTTTATCTATATAAGTTAAATCAAATCTTTCTGGTAAATTCATATCTAATTGAATTGTTCCACATTGCCATACTCTGCCTAAAGAGTCTTTTATATGGAAGTCTAATTTTGGTCCATAGAATGCTCCATCTCCTGGATTAACTTTACATTTGTGTCCTGATTTTAAACAAGCATCTTCTAAAGCTTTTTCAGATCTTTCCCAAATTTCTAAACTACCAATATATTTTTCTTCTGGTCTAGTTGATAATTCAATTTCATAAGTTAATCCAAAAATTGAATATATTCTATCAATAAAGTTAATAAGTCTTATTACTTCACTTTCAATTTGATCTTCAGTCATAAAGATATGAGCATCATCTTGAGTAAATGTTCTTACTCTAAATAAACCATTTAGGGCTCCTGATGCTTCATGTCTATGTACATGACCTAATTCACCTATTCTAAGTGGTAAGTCTTTATATGAATGAAGAGAATTTTTATATACTAACATTCCTCCTGGACAGTTCATTGGTTTAATAGCAAATTCTTTTTCATCAATATTAGAAGTATACATATTTTCTTTATAGTTAAACCAATGTCCTGATAATTCCCAAAGTTCTTTACTTAACATTATTGGTGTTTTAATAAATTGATATCCCTCTTTAGCATGTTCTTTATACCAAAAGTTTTCAAGTTCATTACGAAGTATCATTCCTTTTGGTAAGAAGAATGGAAATCCAGGACCATATTCACTAATCATAAATAATTCTAGTTCTCTACCTAACTTTTTATGATCTCTTTTTTTAGCTTCTTCTAACATTTCTAAATAGTTATTTAATTCTTCTTCTGTTTCAAAACATACTCCATATATTCTTTGAAGCATTTTATTATTAGAATCACCTTTCCAATATGCTCCACTTACTTTAAGTAATTTAAAGTATTTCATATCTTTAGTAGAATTCATATGCGGTCCTCTACATAAATCAATAAAATCATCTTGTTTATAAGCACTAATTACTTGTTCATTTTCATCCATTCTACTTATTAAATCTTGTTTATATAAGTCATTTTTAAACATATCTAATGCTTCTTCTTTAGATAATTCTATTCTTTTAATTAACTTATTAGATTTTGATATTTTTTTCATTTCTTTTTCTATTTTTGGTAAATCTTCTTCTTTAATTACTTCATCTCCTAAATCAATATCATAATAGAATCCATCTTCAATAACAGGTCCTACCCAAAACATTGCATTTGGATATAAATGTTTTACAGCGTGTGCAAGTAAATGTGCACAACTGTGGTTTAATACATTTAATTTTTCATTTTCTTTAATATTTATCATATTATCTTCTTCCTTTCTTAAAATTGCTTGTTTTTCTTTTTACTAGCATATTATTATATTTTCTTTCTCTTTTTCTTTGCTTATTATTAATATATTGATATGTTACACTTCTGATTATATCATTAATTATTCTATCAAAACATCTAACACCATTTGTACCGATTAATTCTTTTCTAAATTCAGTAAGTTGACTAAGAGACATAGAACTTATATCTATATACCATATTTCTTTTTTATTATCTTTTCCATATACCTCTATTGGTATAAATCTTTCTTTCATTTTAAAACCTCCCTAAAATAATAAAAGACCTAAATTAGGGAGTGTTTGTAACACGGTACCATCCCTATTAGGTCTTAATTTAATAACGGTTATTCACCGGTAATCTCTTTCGAGTACACTCAAAGGTAGTAATTATATATATTGCTAATAGTTTACACCAACCACTATCTCTCTTAAAACAAATAATATATAACCATATCCTTCTCATTGATTTCATAATAACATATTCATTTTAGTATAGATTTATATCTTTGTCAATTATTTTTCTTTAAAAGTTTGAACTAACTGAATAAATTCATCTCTATATTCATCTTTTTTGCTATTTAATGTCCAAGTTAATAATTGACCATAATAATTATCTGTTTCTACATAGTATATTTGAATATATGTATTTATATCTGTATCACTTGTAAATTTAAATTCAATATATTTACAGTCATACTCCCCAATTTTTATATCTTTTTTTTCATAATCTCCAAAATTATAAGTACTGGCATTAGATGTTATAGTATTATCTATATATTCTTCATATGTCCATTCAAAATCTTCTTTATTTTCCATAAGAGCTACAAAGTACTTATCATTTTTTAAATCAGCAAGTTCTATATCTGCAGAACCATTTAAAGTCCCTTGTTCTACTTGTTGCCATCCATTCCCTACTTCAACAGAGAAGATATCATTATAACTAGTATATGTAATTTTATCGGAATTATTGTTAGTATTACTACATCCTGTTAAAATTAATATAGTACATAACATTAACCCTAATAATTTTTTCATAGAAATTCCTCCTAGGGCTATATTATAGCACACTTTATTAATTTATGCAAAAAAGAAAAAACCTAAAAGGTTTTTAAAACAAATTTGGTGACCAGTACGGAATTCGAATCCGTGAATGCTGCCGTGAAAGGGCAGTGTGTTAAGCCGCTTCACCAACTGGCCATATTAATAACAAAATGGTGGGCCTGAATGGACTTGAACCATCGACCTCACGCTTATCAGGCGTGCGCTCTAACCACCTGAGCTACAAGCCCATTTTGCGTCTTGCTTTTACATTATAGCATAAACAATTATTGTAGGCAAGAACTTTTTTATATATTTTTAATTTTTTTTATATTTTGGTGTCCCCTTAGGGATTCGAACCCTAGACCCACTGATTAAGAGTCAGTTGCTCTACCAACTGAGCTAAGGAGACAAATTAATTAAATTACTCCTATATTATATCATATATTTTAATTTTGTAAACATTTTATAATTAAATATTGATATTTTTTTAATATTTTATTACAATATTAGTGGTGATAGCTATTATGGATAATAATAATTTTTGTAAAAAAAAGAAAAATGGTTTTACACTTGTAGAACTAATTGCAGTAGTAGCCATATTAATAACAATATTATTAGTTGCTATTCCTACAATTTCATCAACGCTTAATAAAAATGATGCCGATAACTTAGAAAAGAAAAAAAATTTAATTATATCTGCATTAGAAATTTATTTAAATGATAATAAAGATCTTTATAAATCATTTGTAAAAGGTGATTGTTATGTTTCAACAAGCATTTTAAAAAATACAGATTATATTAGTCAAAATAATTTATATGATGATAATAATAATTTAATTAATTTATTTGTTTTTTATAAAAATAATTCTTATGTTTATGAAGATTCTGATAATGGTCTTCCACAATGTCAAGTTGATAAAAGTAATAATAGTTTTGTATGGGGAATTGATTCTACTTCAAAAAAAGAATATATTAGCAGCCAAGGTGGTATAGAAACTGGCAATCTACATATAGAAGAAAACGACAATGCTACTCTATATTATACCATGTCCTTTAAATTTATTGATAAATTCAATAATGTAGTTGATTCTGAATATCAAATAAATAATGCTTCACTTAAAATTTATAAAAATGAAGAAATTTTATATACAATTTTAGGAAATGACCTTTTACTTGATACTAATTATAAATTAACATTTGCTAATTTAAAAAACATGTCACTAGGTGGCATTGACATAGTAATAGGTCAATCAGAAGACTCTACATTATTTAAGTATGTTTTTGAATTTCCCCCTAATAATACTAATGAATGTGTGTATATGGAGCTAAACACTGTAATTACTGCGCTTCAAGCCGAAGCTCCTGATTTGTCAAAGTTTAATACACAAAATCAAATTCCTAGTTTTTTAAATGACAATCAAAATATAAGCACAAAGCCAGAATTTATTTATTTTTCTGATAGAGCATATTTGCAACCGATAATATTTGTTATACCACCTATCAATGGTTCTAATTCGTGCTAAAAAAATATTGGATTATTTTAATTCCAATATTTTTTCTACTACCTTAATCAAATTTATTCCATGTGATCCTTTTACTAAAACAATATCTCCTTTTTTTAATATATCTGTTAATAAACTATAAGTATCAGTTTGTTGTTTAAAAGAATATATATTTTCTTTATTAAATCCTGTTTTTATTGCTTCATCTTTTATGAATTCAGAATAATTTCCAACCGTTATTAATACATCAATATTATTTTTTATTACATCTAAACCTACTTTTCTATGAATTTCTTCAGTATAATTTCCTAATTCTAACATATCTCCTAATATGGCTATTTTTCTATTATTGCTTTTACCCAATAATTCTAATGCTGATTTCATAGAATCATAACTAGCATTATATGTATCATCAATAATAATGACCCCTCTTTTATTTATCTTTTTTTCTAGGCGATGTGGGGTTAATTTTAAATCACTTATGCCCTTCTTTATTAAATCATTGTCTATTTTTAATGTTTTACCTATTGCATAACCCATAACGCTATTATAAATAAATGGTCTTGTTGCCACATTTACTTGAATATTTTCTTCTATATCATTATCTTTTATTGTAAATATGCTTCCTGTAATATCTTCTTTTATGTTACAAGCCATATAATCACTTTTATTGTCTATACCAATAGTTTTTAAATTATAATTATCTTTTAATTTATCATATTCTTTATGTAATAAATCATTATCATTATTTATAAATAATATTCCATCTTTATCTAATCCTTCAAGTATTTCTAATTTTGCTTTTAATATATTTTCTCTTGAACCTAAATTTCCTATGTGAGCCGTACCTATATTAGTTATTACTGCTATTGTAGGCTTCGCTATTTTTGTTAAATAACTAATTTCGTTAAAATGATTCATTCCCATTTCTAATACCATACAATTATGATCTTTTAGTTTTAATATAGTCAAAGGCATTCCTATATTATTATTATTATTTCCTTCTGTTCTAAGAACATTATATTTAGTTTCTAATACAGAAGCAATCATATCTTTTGTACTAGTTTTTCCTACACTTCCAGTTACTGCTATTACTGGTATATTATATAAACTCCTCTTGTACGCCGCTATTTTTCCTAATGCAATTATACTATCTTCTACTTTAATAATTGTCTTATCTTTATATTTATTAATATCAATATCTTCTATATTATCAAGAATACATACACTTGCTCCATTATCAAAAGCTTTATCATAAAATTTATTACCATCAAAGTTTTCGCCTTTAATACCAATATAAACATCATTTTCTTTTATTATCCTAGTATCTTTGCAAAAGTTTATACATTCTTTTTTAGAGTCTCCAATTATTAATTTACCATTACATTCTCTAATTATATCTTCAACATATATATTCATATTTATCACCCTTATATTTAATATAAACTATTTACATTAGATTGTAAAGAAAAATAAATGTCGTTTAGACACTTATTTATTTTAATATTATATTTTTTATGAACACTCCTTTTGGATCCGTACATAAAGTTACACATACTATTTTGCATTTACCACATCTACTTACTGTAATAAGATAAGTTCCTAATTCATTTATTTTAAATACATAATTTCCACATTTATCCGTTGTTACAGATTGAAGTAAAGTCCCATCTTTAAATAAATTTACAGTTACTCCACAGGCACCTTTTATACAATTATCACATTTGTCATAGTATATACATGAACCACACAAAACATATTCTATCATAATAAATCACCTCTTACTATAAGATATGACCTATTATAAATTATTTATATTTTATATTTACTAAAAAAGAAGGATTAACCTTCTATATTATTAAGCAAATCATCAATTGTCATAAATCTATCGTCAACTTCTTTTAATGATGTTTGATTATTCGTATTATTTGGTAATACTGTTTCAGTAATATCAGATACTTCTATATCATCTTTAGATTTAATATCTTCTACCATATAAACATCATTTACTCTATCTTTTACTACATAAGAACCATTACTATATCTATCCATTATTGGTATCTCATTCAATTTTACAATTTTAGTTCCCTTAGTAGTTACAATATTTATCTCTTTTTTAGTATTAGTAACATATACTTTTACTATTTTACTAGGATTACTCTTTATTTCTTTCATAAGTAAAAGCCCACGATTAGCCCTACTTCCTTTTTCAAATTCAGTTAATTTTAATCTCTTACCAGTACCTTTATCAGTTACAATTGAAATATATTCTTCATTATCATCAAAAAGTATACCACTTACTACTTCATCATTTTTTAAATTAATTGATTTAACTCCTGCTGCTTTTAATCCAATTACACTTATTTCATTAGTATTATACCAAAGTCCATATCCATTCTTAGTAGCAATAAAGACATTATTTTTATTATCATAACTTACATCTACTACTAAGTCATCATCTTTTAACTTCATCATACTAATTGGTTTAGAATATCTTTGAACTTTAAATTCTTCTAATTTAGTTCTCTTTACCATTCCATTTTTACTAAATGTAGTTATATAAATACTATCATTAAAATCATATACTGGCATTGCATTAATTACAGATTCACCACTACTTATGCTTATTATATTACTAATATGCTTTCCAAGTTCTTTCCATTTACATTCTGTTATTTCATATACTGGTATATATAAATAGTTTCCTAAATTTGTAAATACAAGTAATGTATCCATTGTATTCATATTATAAATACCTACTATATAATCATTTTCTTTTAGCATTGTATCTTCACCATTTGAAGAAGCATAACTTCTTTGAGATACTCTTTTTACATATCCTTCTTTAGTTACTACTACTATTACATCTTCTTTTGGTAACATTATTGTATTATCTATTTTAATTTCTTCTATTTCATCTTGTATTTGTGTTTTTCTCTCTGTTCCATATTCTTTTTTTATTCTACGCATTTCTTCTTTAATTACTGCATTTAACTTTTCTGGATCTTTTAAGATTTCTTCTAATGCTTTAATTATCTTAATTAAATTAGATAATTCTTCTTCTAACACTGCAACATCAGTATTTGTTAAACGATATAATTGTAAATTAACAATTGCTTCTGCTTGTTCATTAGTAAATTCATACTTTATAACTAAGTTTTCAATAGCATCTGCTTTGTTTTTACTAGCTCTAATTGTTTTTATAACTTCGTCTAGTATCGAAATTGCTTTAATAAGTCCTTCAACAATGTGATATCTTGCTTTGGCATGTGCTAAATCAAATTCACTTCTTTTAAATATTACTTCTTTTTGATGAGCAATATAAGCATCTAATATCCCTAAAATTCCAAGTAACATAGGTCTTCTATTTACAATTGTAATCATATTAAAGTTATATGATATTTGTAATTCAGTGTTTTTAAACAAATAATTTAATATAGTATTAGCATCTGCTTCTTTCTTTAAATCAATTGCTATTTGAAGTCCTGTTTTATCTGATTCATCTCTTACTTCACTAATACCCTCTATTTTTTTATCAATTCTAATTTCATCTATTTTTTTAACAAGATTAGCTTTATTTACTTCATAAGGAATCTCAGTAATAATAATTTTATTTTTTTCTATTTTTGTCTTTGATTTAATTATTATTCTTCCTCTTCCTGTTTCATATGCTTTTCTTATTTCATCTATTCCACATGCAATTGCTCCAGTTGGAAAGTCTGGTCCTTTAATATAATTCATAATTGTATCTAATCTTGAATTAGGATTATCAATTCTAAATATTGTTGCGTCAATAACTTCCACTAAATTATGAGGAGGTATATTAGTAGCATAACCTGCTGATATTCCGGTTGTTCCGTTTACTAGTAAGTTAGGAAATTTACTAGGAAGTACAGTAGGTTCTAACAAAGTATCATCATAGTTTGGAGCCATTACAACAGTATTCTTATCTAAGTCTTTTAACATCTCATTTGCTATTTTAGAAAGTCTTGCTTCTGTATAACGAGATGCTGCTGGTGAGTCTCCATCAATACTACCATTATTACCTTGCATATCCACAAACGGTTCTCTCATTTTCCAATCTTGGCTCATTCTTACTATTGCTTCATATATTGAACTGTCCCCATGAGGGTGATATTTACCCATAACATCTCCGACTGCTCTAGCACTCTTTTTATATGGTTTATCATAAGTATTTTTTTCTTTATACATGGAAAATAAAATTCTTCTTTGAACTGGTTTTAATCCATCTCTAACATCCGGTATTGCTCTATCTTGAATTATATATTTTGAATACTTTCCAAAACGATCACCCATTATTTCTTCTAACGAATAATCGTATATTTTCTTTAATACATCTTCCATTTTACCACCATAACAATTTTAGCATAATTTAATTTTTTTAACAATAAAATAGACAGTTATTTGTCATATTTCTTTATTTTAAAAGGGTTTATACTAATTATAAATTAAATTCATATAATTAATTGAGGTGATTTATGAAAAAAGTTTTAATTTTATTTGGGGGTAATTCTTTTGAACACTTAGTATCTTGTAAATCCGCTAAAAGTATTTTAGAAAATATAGATTATAAAAAATTTAATGTTACAACATGTGGAATTGACAAAAACAATGAATTTTATATTTATAGTGATTCTTTAGAATACTTAAATGATGGTTCTTGGATTAATTGTTCTTCTAATAAAAAAATAGATAATATTAATGAATTTATAAAAAGTTTTGATGTGGTTTTCCCTATTATTCATGGAAGATATGGTGAAGATGGAAAACTACAAGGAATGTTAGATGTTTTAAATAAGAAGTATGTTGGTTCTAATTTGATATCTAGTGCAATATGCATGGATAAAATGATAACTAAAATAATTTGTGAATATTATGGAATCAAACAAGTTGATTATATGATATTAAAAGAAAATAAGATAGATATAAAACTATTTGAAAATAAAATTGGATATCCCGCAATTATTAAACCTTCAAATGGAGGCTCATCAATTGGTATAACTATTGCTAATAATAAGAAAGAGTTAATGTCTTCTATTGATAATGCTTTTTTATATGATAATACAGTAGTTATTGAAAAATTTATTACAGCAAGAGAACTAGAATGTGCAGTATTAGAAGACAAAAAGATTAAAACTTCATCTATTGGAGAAATTAAGTCAATTAATTCCTTCTATGATTATGAAGCAAAATATGAAAAAGATTCTAAATTAATTATACCAGCGAATATCAACAAGTCTGTGGAAAAACAAATAAAAGAAACCTCTTTAAAGATATTTAAAATACTTGGATGTAAAGACTTTTCAAGAGTTGATTTCTTGTATGATGAAAAAAATAATAAATTATATTTTAATGAAATTAATACTATTCCGGGATTTACAACTATTAGTATGTTTCCAAAATTATTTGAATACGACAAAATTAAATATAAAGATTTAATTACTAAATTAATACTTAACAATTTATAAAGACAATTTGTCTTTTTTTATATAACGATTTGTTAATTTCCTTATTAAATGTTATAATAGTATTGAGGTGCATCGATGAAGTATAGTGTAAATGAAATTAATAAATTATCATTAATAGATTTCTTAAAACTATTTGATTCATTAAATGAAGAAGAATTAATAGATATCATAAACAGCAATGTTCTTCTTAATATGAACGAAAATCTTTTTAAAACATTCTTTTTAAAATGTAATATTGAAGTAAAAAAACATATTTTAGAAAACGAGATTTTATTTGATAAGGTTATGAATATTAAACCAAATAGTAATGGAAAAATATTATTTGAATTAATTGATATAAATTCCTTAAAATTAATTATTAATTCTAAATATATAATAAAATATGAACAGTTAATAATTAATTATTTAAAAAAGATTAGTACTGATGAATTTTTAGAAATTATAAATAAAATTGATTTTTTACAAGTTTTTAATGAAAATAGTATTTATAAAAGCAATAAATTTTTATACGAATTTTTAGTTAATACAATGAAATATGATATTAATGTATCAGAACTTTTTATAAATAGAATTAAAACAGGGTTAAATCCTCTTACATTAATTAGGACAACTAATGAAAAAGAATTATTCTTATTAGCAAAATTTAATTTAATGATTAAATTAAAAGATACTAATGATAATAAAATAGTTTTACCTAATGGATATACTTTTGATTATAGTACATTAAAAAAGCTTTATACTAAACATGTTTATACATTGTCTAATATGTTACTTAGAAAAGGAAATACTAATTATGAAGAAATTTTAATAGCTACATTAAAATTATATTCTATTTTTGGGTTTGATAATTCATTTAAAATTATTAATAACTTCTTTACTAAAATGACTGATAGTGCTATCAATAGAGTTCATGAAGTTGAATTTAAAGATTTGAGACGAGAATTTAGAATAAACAATCAAAATAAATTTTATTATTACGGGATTGAGCAAAATGCAATTGAAGCTATTGCTAGAACTAATATTGAATTTTTCTTACCGTTTACTTTCGAAAATGATACTGAAGAAGCAATTAAACTAATGAAAACATTAAGGGACCATATAAAAGGAATGACTCCAGCAGAAAGTGAAGAATATATTAAAGAAACTTTAATTGAAGCCATAAAAAAAAGAGAACAAGAATATAAAAAAATAAATATGAAATTAACAGAAAAACGAATAAAAAATAAAGCACCTAAAAATATGGTTACCGCTAATGATATTGTAAGAATTTTTGGAGATGTTAATACCACATTTAATTTAGATTCAAAAGGTAGAAATATTACTAACCCTGATATTCAAAGTTTTTTGCTTGGTAATTTAAAAAAAGATAATGATTGCCTACTTAGATTAATTATTAATAGAGAAGCTTTTGGACTAAATGATACAATTAGTAATGTTATTAATCAATTTGATGTATTCAAAGAAGCAATTAATAAATCAAATGGCAAATTATCTTTAAATTCTATTTTAGATATTATAGATATTTCAAAAGTTAATTTATATGATATGAAGCCTGATTTACAAGATATTACTTTGGGAACATTATCTAAAATTATTAAATCTAAAGATTATTGCACTAAATCAGAAGATATTATTGTTAAAGAGGTTTTTGAATTACATAGAAATAGAAAACATAAAGTTTATTCTACTATTCCTAGTGTTAAAGGTGTTTGCGGCAATATAAAGTACCGAGTTGCCCCATTTGATGCTGATTATTTATTAACTGCTGGTATTGATGCTGGTAATTGTTTAAAAGTTGGCGCATTAGGAGGCGATTTTTTAAAATATTGTTTGCTAAATAAAAATGGAGTAATTGTATATTTATATGATAGTCAAAATAATATATATGTTTGTCCTTTTATAAGAAGTGGAAATACTATACATTGTAATGGCATTGATCCTGAACCTGATGAAGCATTATTAGAAGAATGTTTAAATGCCCTAGAACAATTTGCCAAAGAAGTGTGCGAAAAATCAATCTTTCCAGATAGAGAACATTACAGCAATATTGAAGCTGTCACAATTACGGATTTACATATTTTTAATTATATGGAGCATAGTAAATATGAAAAATTTGAACTTCAAGAATATTTACCTATAGACGCTGGTATTTATACTGACTATAATAAAAAAGAAATACAAAATTATATCTTATATAAATCAGATACTTACAACGGTTCTATCTATTATGTATCTGATGATAAATTTTATCAACATAGAAATCCTATATACAAATATAATGTATTAAAAGAATATGATAAAGAAAGAATTAATATTTTTGTAAATAACATTGCATATTCGTACATAGACTATTTACCAGCAAATGAAGAAATGAAAAAAATGCTTAAAGATAACTATCAAGAAATAGATGCAAGCAGTTATAGGTTTATTGTAGGTAACAAAGATTGGTTTATAGCAATAGATAGTAGACTTAGTTTGGTTACTTATATCCTTCCTTATGATGATAGAGCAAAAAAAGAATATTTAGATGCTTTAAGTAAAGTTAATGAATTAATTAAACAATTTACTAATGATGATAATAAAGATGTGAAAAAAAGAAGTAGATGATTTACTTCTTTTTTATTTTTTTATAAATGTCTATTACTTTATCAATGTATTTATCTTGTGAATAATTATCCAAAACATATTTAGAAATATAATTAGAATCAAAAATTATATTATTATCAATAACATCTTGAATATTTTTTGATAAAGTTATATAGTCTTCACTTTCAAATAATATACCTAACTTCTTATTTATTATGTCAGGAATACCCCCTACATTACTTCCAATTACTGGTGTTCCACATGCCAGCGATTCTATTACAACAAGTCCAAATGCTTCGCTTCTAGAAGGAACTACCACCACATTACTTATATTATATATTTCCCTCAACATGTCTTGTGATTTGTTCCCTAAAAACACTACATTTTTAATTTTTAATTGTTTTGCCATTTCTTTTAGCTTTTCTAATAAAATTCCTTCTCCAACAATTAAGGTTAATATATTTTCACTTTGATATATGCTCGCTGCTTTAAGTAATATATCTACTCCTTTTACTTCTACTAATTTTCCTACATATGTAACCACATGTCTATAATTTTTATTAATATTTAATTTTTCAAATACCTTTCTTTTATCATAATTATACTTATAAAATATACTATTATTAAATCCATTAGGTATAAGAACCGTTTTTTTTACTATATCGTCAAATTGTTTATTTAATAATTCATAATTATTTTTAGATACAGTAATTATTTTTTGTGTTTTAGATATTAAATTTAATATTTCTTTATTAAATTTGTTTGTTTTATTACAACCAATCAAATCTGTTCCATGCATAGTAACTACTAATGGTATATTAAAATTTGTAGCAAGATTAGATAATATCCAAAGATGATTTGAATGTATTATATCAGGATTAAATAATTCTACTTCTTCTTTTATTACTTTAGCAAATGCTTGTTTATATTGTTCTAATTCAGTGTCAGTCAAATCATAAAAAGTATTATTACTATATGGATGCGTTGTAAAACACGGAAAATTAAACGGTGATTGATTATCTATCTCTTCTTTATTTTTAAAATATACAGGATGTAATTTAATATTTTCTAAATTATTTATTTTTCTATTTTCAGGCATTATTATACATACTTCATGACCTTTTTTTACTAAACTAAGAGCAATATTTTTTGTATATATTCCACTTCCTGATCCTTCTAATGGAAAATGATTTATTAATAATATTTTCATAGTATCATCCTTTACTTAAATATATAAATATAACTTAATTAATATGAATTAATTATTTTTGTACATATAAATCTATATTACTTTTTAATATAAAACTTCTTTAATTAAGTATAGCATATTATATAAATTATATAAAGAACAAAAGTCAAAATAAATTTTGACTAACTTACCTCACGGTAAGTTTTTTCTACTTCACAAGAATTTATAT
>CALVXP010000013.1 GCA_944371525.1 uncultured Bacilli bacterium
ATTATACATTATATTTTATAAAGTTCCAAATACTTTACACTACTTATGTACATTTTTTAAGCGATTGCCTTACAAATGCATAAAAGATATTGCTTCTAATGTATAAAAAAACATATACAAATTTGTATATATTTTTTATACCAATCTATATATGCTTATTAAAATTAATTATAAACTACTTCTAAAAGATTTTAATTCTTTAATAAAATCTACTGTTTCTTCTTCATCAGTTATGTTATATAATCTATCTTTATTGGTTTGTAACAATTCTTGATAACTTATTATAGCTTCTTCTTCTTGTTGTTTTTCATAATCAGTAAGTTCAATTGTTTGAGGTTTTAATTCTTCTTCCATTTTCTTAGATATTTCTTCTGCAAAAGATAATTTTTCTTGTCTTGTTTTTTCTTTTGGCACTACGACCTCTTCTTTAACTTTTGGTTCTTCTTCTTTACTAATACTTACTATGTTTACCTTATCATTATTTTCTTCTTTTTTTATACTAATCGGAGAAGTTTGATACCTAGTTGAAATTTCTCTTAGTACATTCTTAGAATATGGTCCTTCCTCTTTTTTAGAAATATTATCTTTTTTATCTATATCTACTTTTTCAGGATTTCTTTCTTGTTTTACTTCTATTACGTTTTCTACTACTTTTTCTTCTTTTACAGGTTCAATCAACTCTTGTTTAGTTTCTTCTTTAACTTCTATTTTAGGTTTATCAAGTTCACTCTTAACTGTATCACGTAAACTCTTTTTTAGTTCATCAATAACAAACACTAATTGTTTATTTTTTTTATATAAATTAATGGATAACACTATTAAAAATAAAAAAGCAAAAATTGCTGACCAAAACATAACTAAACTTACTGTATCTAAACTATTATAAAATTGTCCAAAAGTATCTAATACACCCATTATAATCACTCCATACAACTGTAATTTATAACGCTTGCAACATATATTGCGGCTGTTTCTACTCGAAGAACTCTCCTACCTAATGAAACACTAATAAAATCATTATCATTTAAGAATTGTTCTTCATTTTCTGACACTCCACCTTCGGGTCCTATCACTATTAACATTTTAACACAATTTTCTTTAAAATGTAAATAGGAATTAATAAAGTTATCCTGTTGTTTGACACTACAAATTAATTTTTTATCATAATCTAATTTTATTAATTCTTTTATTGTCATTGGAGATAACACTTTAGGAACAATATTTCTTTTTGATTGTTCACTTGCTTCTTTACAAATAAGATTCCATCTTTCTAATTTTTTATCAATTTTAGAATTATCTAACTTTACTATGCTTCTTTCCATTATAAGCGGAATTATCTCTTTTACTCCTAATTCTGTTAATTTTTGAAGAATTAAATCAAATTTTTGTTCTTTAACTAAACCTATTGCGATAGTAACATCTATATCTAATTCATTATTTTCTTCTATTTCATTAATAATTTCTATCTCATAATTATCAATAATTTTACATAAATACAATTTTTTATCATAAATAACTTCCACATTATCATTAACATTCATTCGCATTACTTTTTTTATGTGATACATATCACTATCTAATAGCTCTATTTTATTATTAATTTTATTTTTAGCAAAATATCTTTGCATATTATCTACTCCTTTTATTATATAATGGATTTGCACTTGTCACTTTATAATATGTTTTATTTTCACTAGGATCATATATTTCTTCTATACTATCAAAATTAGTTTTAGAAACACTTTTTAAACTATTTACATTACTACTTTCTATATAACCAATAATACATTTTATATCAGTATTGTTTTTATAAATATAATCAAATAGTTCATCTTTAATTCTATTACTGTAATTCTTTCCTCTCATTATTGGTCTTATAATTACGGAATATATCAAAGTGTCTCCTACCTCAAAAAAACTAACAATTGCAATTGGATTACTTTTTTCATATACAATTAGAGTATATCTATCAATATGTTTATGTTTTTCAATACTTTCTTTGGTATCTTTTATATATTGATAATATTCTTTAACATATTTATTAGTATTAATATCACTTTTTAATTCGTTTAAAAATTCTTGTTCTTCTATATTAAAACTACATACTCTAAATTTAAAATTTTCTGTATCAAAGTTTAACAATTTATGCATATAACACCTCACTAAACCATTATAAACGAAAAAAAAAGAAAAGAAAAGAATATTTTAATTATTTAAAAATTTTCTAATTTTTGCTAATATTCCTTTATCTTCTTTCATTGTATCTTTTAAGTTTTCAAATAGTTTTTTCTCTTCTTTTGTAAGTTTAGTAGGTATAATTACCTTAATAACTACATACATATCTCCCTTACGATGATCTACTACATTTTCAATACCTTTTCCTTTTAATTTTAACTTACTTCCACTTTGTGTACCAGCTGGTATTGTTAAATCAACTTTTCCATAAATTGTTGGTACCTCTTTTTTACATCCTAAAACGGCATCAGGAATATTTATAGGAAGTTCAATATATATATCATCTTCAACTCTTTGATATAACTCGTGTTCTTTAACAGTAAACTCTATATATAAGTCTCCAGCAGGTCCTCCGTTAGTTCCAGCTTCACCTTTTCCAGATAATCTTATTCTATTTTCATCATCTACTCCAGCAGGGACAGTTATAGTTATTGTTTTATTCTTTTTAACTTGACCTGTTCCACTACACTTAGTACATGTTTTATCAAATGTAGTTCCTTTACCTTTACATCTAGGACAAGTAGTTTTAGTCAAGAATGTTCCAAACATTGTTCTTTGTTCTGCAGTAATTGTTCCACTTCCATGACAATCAGGACATGTTTTTGAATTAAAACCACCTTTACCATCACATTCAGGACATTCTTCAGTTATATCTAAATTAATATCTTTTTTACATCCATGTACCGCTTCATCAAAAGTTATTGTCATATGATATAATACATCATTACCCCTAGCCCTTCTACTTGAACTTCTTCTTGAAGTTGATCCTCCAAAGCCAAATCCCATACCTCCTAGAATATCTTCAAATATATCGGACATGCTTCCAAAATCAAATCCTTCAAATCCAGAGAAACCACCACTTGCATTAGTGAAAGCACTATGTCCGAATTGATCATATTGTTTCCTTTTATTTTCATCAGATAATACAGCATATGCTTCTTGAGCTTCTTTAAACTTTTCGGCAGCATCAGGTTCCTTAGATACATCCGGATGATATTTTTTAGCAAGTTTTCTAAATGCTGATTTTATTTCATCTTGACTAGCAGTTTTAGAGACACCTAAAACCTCGTAATAATCTCTTTTATCCATAAATTACTCCTTTCCTACAATTGTAATATCGTTAAATAATATTGATGGAGATCCACCAGTTACACTAAATATTTCTAAGTCATTTCCAATATCTATAACATTATTAAATAATTCTTTTAAAGTAGTTTGCATAATAATTAATTTAAGTGCTTTATTTATTTTACCATTTGTTACTTCATAACCAGCACCTTGTAATGATAATTCACCTGTTATCGCATTAGCACCAGCATGAAGTCCTTCTAACGAATCAATTATTATTCCATTATCCATTTTTTTTATTAATTCTTCGTAACTATTACTACCAGGTACTATGTACATATTTCTAACGCCACCACTTGTACCAGTAGATTTTACATCTTCAATTATAGCATTTCTATTGTCATATAATTTAGTAATAAATTTACCATCTTTAATTAATTCTTTATAATAAGTAGCATTTCCTTCCATATCAAAAATTCTTGTTCCCACTAAACTAGTATTCAACGGATCTTCTACTATTGTTATTTTATTAGAAAACACTTGTTTATTATAATCTTTATTAAGAGGTGATAAATTATTTCTTATTTGTTCAGCATCATACATATCTTTATATCTACTTAATATTTTAAACACTTCACTATTTTTAATAATTACATTATATTTATTAGTTTTACATGATACTGCTTTTATTTTATCTTTAACATCATTTACCATCTCAATAAATTTTTCTTCTATTTTAGCAAAATCATACTCTAAACTTATTACATTAAAACTTCCTGTTTGATTAATATTGTTTTCTTTCCAAACAATTTCACCATAAATGTAATTAATATTACTAGTATCTATCAATTTTGCATCTTTATTAATAATACTAACTTTATTATATTTATCAGTATAATACATATTAATATTATCAATATTTGGATACTTTTCTTTATACTCATTTAAACTAATTAAATCATCTATAATTTTTTTATAATCTTTAACTTCTTTTTCCTTTATATTATTTCTAATATCTATATTACGAGCAAATGTTGTCTCTTCTTCTTTATCTAACGCATTAGAAAAATTAATAATATTATTAATAATAGTTTCAGGATTACTTATATCTTCAGTATTAATTGTTACTATCTTATTATTATATGATGCTTTAATTCTATATGAATCAGTAGAAGAACTTTCATATTTTTCTAATTTATCATTTATAGTTTCGATATCAACAGTCTCATCTTCATCTATAAATACTTCTATCTTAATATTTTTGCTATTTGCTAGTTTAAGTAATTCATCTATCATTTTAATTACCTCCTACTAGGATTTTTGATACTTTAATTGTAGGCTCTCCAATTGTTACAGGAACACTACCACTTTTTGAACCACAAAATCCTGTATCAAAACTTAAGTCATCACTAACCATTTCAACATTTTTTAATATATCCAAAGTATTTCCAATAAGACTACCACCTAAAACCATATCTGTGACTTTTCCATTTTCAATTAAATATGCTTCGTTTACAGCAAAGTTAAAGTCTCCTGTTACTGGATCAACACTTCCACCACCCATATTAGTGGCATATATTCCATAATCTATACTTTTTATCATATCTTCTATTTTATCAATAGAAGGTGCTAAATAAGTATTATTCATTCTAGAAGTTGGTGCGTATTTATAACTCTCTCGTCTTCCAGAACCAGTAATATTCATGTTCATTTTACGATTATTTAATTCATCTATTAAATACCCTTTTAATATTCCATTTTCAATTAATATATTTTTTTTAGTAGGATTCCCTTCGTCATCGATATTAGTAGTACCCCAATAATTATTAAGTGTCCCATCATCAATAATAGTTACTTTATCACTAGCAACTTTTTCTCCTAGTCTACCTGATAATACTGAAGTACCTAATGCTACTGTTGTTGCTTCCATTGAATGACCACATGCTTCGTGGAATATTACTGCTCCAAAACCTGGTCCAATAATTACCGGCATCTCACCACTAGGACAAGATTTAGCAGTTAGTTTTTTAACAGCAGATTCTGCCAATAATATTACTTCTTTTTCTATATCAATTGTATCTAATAATTCATATCCTCCACTTAATCCAAATGTTTTCATACTATTAGTTTGTTTATCATTAGATTCTGCTACTATATTTATAATAAGTCTAGTAAAAATTCTATTATCTTCTACATAGTTTGAACTATTATTAGCAATAGTAACTTTTTGGTCATATTCATAAAAGCTAGCATCTACTTGAACTATTTTATCACTATAACTTCTAGCTATTTTATCTATATTATATAAATATTCCTTTTTCTTGTCATCAGACATTTTATTATGATTAATTTTAACATTCGTTTTATATATTTTTAAGTCATTTAAAGTTATATTAAATAGTTTTCTATTATTACTAAAATTTTTAGTTAAATTATCTACTAAATTATTAATACTATTATCATCTAATTTATTAGAATATCCATATACTATATCACTATTATTGGCAATCCTAATGCCTATTCCTTTTAAATAATTATAATTAATTTTATCTAAATTACTATTTAATAGTCTATATACTTTTGTTGCAGCTTCTTCTTCAAAAGTTTCGCAAAAATCTACCTCTTTACTAAGCACTTTATTAAATATACTTTCTAGTGTAACTTTATTCATATATTCTCCCTTATATTAAACATGAGCAATGCCCTAAGGCATTGCTTCATATTAATTATTTTTCTTCAAATTCAGCATCAATTACATCATCTTTTTTATCTTCTTTTGTATCTTCAGAAGATGCTTCTTCTTTATTTTCTGCTTGTGCTTTCTTAGCAGCTTCTTCGTATACTTTTGTAGCAAGTTCATTTGCTTTAGTTAGAAGCGCATCTTTAGCACTATTTATTTTTTCGATGTCATCTCCTTCAAGAGCTTTTTTAACATCATCCATTAATTTTTCCGCTTCTTCTTTATCTTTAGCATCTACTTTATCTCCTAGATCTTTGATTGCTTTTTCAGTCATAAATACAACTTGTTCTGCATCATTTCTAGCATCTGCTTCTTTCTTCTTCTTTTCATCAGCTTCTTTATTTGCTTCTGCTTCTTTCATCATTTTATCAATTTCTTCATCTGTTAATGTGTTAGTAGCAGTTATTGTAATTGATTGTTCTTTGTTTGTTCCAAGGTCTTTTGCTTTAACATTAACAATACCATTAGCATCTATATCAAATGTAACTTCAATTTGTGGTACTCCTCTTGGTGCTGGTGGTATATTAGTAAGTTGAAATCTTCCTAATGTTTTATTATCACTAGCCATTGGTCTTTCACCTTGAAGTACATGAATGTCTACTGCTGGTTGGTTATCTGCTGCAGTTGAGAATACTTGACTCTTAGAAGTAGGTATTGTTGTATTTCTTTCTATAAGTACAGTCATTACTCCTCCTAGCGTTTCAATACCAAGAGATAATGGTGTAACATCAAGAAGTACTATATCATTAACATCTCCTGTTAATACTCCACCTTGAATAGCAGCACCCATAGCAACTACTTCATCAGGGTTTACACCTTTAGAAGGTTCTTTACCTAATTCTTTCTTAACTAATTCTTGTACCATTGGAATACGTGTAGAACCACCTACTAGTATTACTTTATCAATATCACTAGCTTTAAGTTTAGCATCTTTAAGAGCTTTTCTTACTGGTTCAGTAGTAGATTCTACTAAATCTCTAATTAAATCTTCAAATTTAGCTCTTGTAATATCCATTTCAAAACTAATTGGAGCGCCGTCAACTTGAGCAATAAATGGAAGTGAAATTTGTGTTGTTGTCATACCAGACAAATCTTTCTTAGCTTTTTCAGCAGCTTCTTTAATACGTTGCATTGCCATCTTATCATCTTTAAGGTCAACATTTTCTTGTTTCTTAATTTCACTTAAAATATATTCAGATAATTTATTATCAAAGTCGTCTCCACCAAGATTATTATTACCACTTGTAGATTTAACTTCAAATACACCGTCTCCTAATTCTAGGATAGATACATCAAATGTTCCTCCACCTAAATCATATACTAAGATTTTTTCATTCTCATCTTGTTTATCAAGACCATATGCTAAAGCTGCAGCAGTTGGTTCATTGATAATTCTTTCAACTTCAAGTCCAGCAATCTTACCTGCATTTTTAGTTGCTTGTCTTTGTGCATCATTAAAATATGCTGGAACAGTAATAACAGCTTTTGTTACTTTTTCTCCTAAATAATCTTCAGCAGTTTTCTTTAAGTCACCTAAAATCATGGCACTTACTTCTTCTGGAGTATATTCTTTACCATTAGCTTTAACTTTCTTGCTAGTACCCATTAATCTTTTAATTGAAGAAATTGTTTCTGGATTAATTACAGCTTGGTGTTTTGCTTTTTCTCCTACTAACATTTCTCCATTCTTAAATGCTACTACTGATGGAGTAGTTCTACCACCACTAGCATTAGCTATAACCTTAGCTTCTCCCCCTTCAAATATAGATACACAACTATTTGTAGTACCTAAGTCAATTCCTATTATTTTACTCATATTATCACCTTTCCTTATTTTTCGTCATCAACTTTTCCTTCAATGATGACTATTTTTTTCTTTCTATTTGCACTTTTATTTTCTTTTTTATCTTCTTTTACTATTTTCTTTTTCATAGAGTTATAAATGAATATTGCAAGTATAATAACTAATATTATTGGAAGTAACCAAATTACTAATTTAATTGCAAGTACTGCCACTAATATAGCTACTATTAAATAAATAATTTCTCTTAAAACATCTTTATTCATATAACCTCTATTCGTTTACCTTAACCATAGATGGTCTAATAACTCTATCTTTATACATATAACCTTTTTGAAATACTTCAAGAACTATTCCTGATTCTTTATCTGGATTAGTTTCTTTCATAACAGCTTGATGATAAGTTGGATCAAATTCTTTTCCAAAAGCTTCTATCTCTTTTACTTCAAATTTATCTAGCATATTATTAATTTGTGTATATACCATTTTAAATCCTTCTAAAAATTTAGAAACCTCATCATCTAAATCATCATCATCCATCTTAATAGCTCTTTCAAAGTTATCTAATATTGGAAGAAACTCTCTAATAATATCTTCTTCAGAATATTTAAGCATTCTACTTACTTCTTCATCTTTTCTTCTTTTATAGTTCATAAGTTCTGCTTGATTACGAAGTAATGCTTCTTCTAATTTTTTTACCTTATCCTCTAAAATATTATTACTATTAACTTCTTCCTTTACTTCTGTTTTAACTTCTGCTTGTTCTTCCCCTTTTAATTCTTCGTGGGTATTTTCATGTTTATTTTCTTTATTTTTCTTCATGGTCGCCTCCTATATTAGACTTAATATAATCAAGAAGTGAAACAACTCTATCATATTCCATTCTCTTAGGTCCAATTATAGCTATTGTTCCTTCTTCTCCATCAATATTATAATGAGTCTTTACTACCGATACTTCATCAGATAATTCACTATCACTACCAACATATACATTAATACCATTTTTATCTTCTGCTATTTCTCTTATACAATTTACATCTTCAAATTTACTGAATATTTCTTTTATCTTTTCAACATCACTAAATTCTGGTTGCTTTAAGAAATTACTTCTTCCTACAAAATGAACATCATTTTCTTTATTAGTAATTTCACTAAATGCATCATAAAAAGTATTATAAATAAGTTCATGTTGTCTTACATATTTACCTATTATTGGTTTTACTGAATACTCTAATTTTTCACTTATTTCATCAAGTGGTGTACCTACTACTAATTTGTTTATTAAATCAACTGTTTTCTTAACTTCTTCTGTTGATACATTTTTTGATAAATATAAATTTTTATGTTCCACAAATCCTTTATCAGTTATTACCATAGTTAATATTTTATTATCTTCAAGTGGAACAATTTCTACTTTCTTTAATTTATTATCTTTGGCACCACTTCCTAACACTACTGTCGTATAGTTAGTAATTTCTGAAACTATCTCAATACTTTTTTTAATGGCATCATTTAAATCTAAGGTATTGTTGTGAAATATCGTTTGTAATTTAAGCATATCTTCTCCAGTCATATGTTTTGGTTGCATTAAATTTTCTACATAATATTTATAGCCTTTTTCACTTGGAATTCTTCCTGATGCAAAATGATTTTTTTCTAACAATTTTAGTTCTTCTAAATATACCATTTCATTTCTTATTGTTGCACTAGAGCAATCCAAACTATCACATATTTGATGTGAACTAATTGGTTTAGCACTTTTAATATACTCTTCGACAATAAATTTAAGTATATTCTCTTGTCTATTACTAAGCATCTTATCACTTCCTTAGCACTCTCATTATATGACTGCTAAATTGATTATATTACTATTAATTAGCAATGTCAATATCTTTTTGCTAAAAAAATAAACTTTTTACAAATTTGTCAAAAGTTTATATATTTTTTATATCCGAACACATTTAAAATTCTTTACCTTGCTTAATAGATTTAAAATCCACATAGTAATCTTTATTTAAAACATACACATCTACATAATACAAATCGTTTCTAACATATCCTCCATTTAAACATGATTCTCTTACAAACTTAGTATTAGCTATGTTTTCTACTTTTTTAACAGTTCCATTTATATCTACTTCAATTGAATAATAAATTTTACCATCTATATAATCACCATTTATCTTTACTAACTTACCTTTTATTTTTTCACCATTGGATATTATTTTTTTGTTTTTACTTATTCTAAGATAATTACTTACAAACATGAATAAACATATTAATAAGCCTATTACACTAAAAACAGTTACACCAATAATATAATACTTAGGTTCAATTGTAAACTTCAACAATTTTGATACTATATTAAAGAAAAAAACTGCTACTACTATAAAGAAGATAAAAAAGATACCTGTCATTATTACATTTAAATAATTTTCATAAGTATATTTTATTTTCATCTTTTACCACCAATTATATTATACATTATTTTAATTATTTTTACTAGATTTTTTATATCTCACTAGTCCACTTATAAATATTCCTACTATACATGTATATAGTATTAATTTTACATTTATATTAAATATATAGAATATTAAATATAAAACACTGTTAGTTATACAAAATATAAGTTCAACCACTATTAAATAACTAGAAGTATTGTCCATTTGTTTATCATATAAATTTTCCGAAGATACTACTTCATACATTCTAGAAAATAAACCTTCTAGAAACGCTATTATTAAAATAAAGATACTACTAAATATATTTATCTTTAAAATAAGAACTATACAAAATACTATATTAAGTATCCAAAAGTATTTATCTACTTTTATTTTTCTTACAAAGAAATATACAAAAATAATTGAAGATATTCCCATTACTATATTAAATATACCAATATATTCCATATCTTTTTTAACATATAAAAATAAATATAATGGTTGTAACATTAAAAACATAACTTTAAATTGTTCAAATATAAAGAATAATATTTTATTTTTTTTAATACTTTTTAATGATAAATTAATACTTTCCTTTTTATTTATATTTTTAATACTAATAAGAGGAATCATACTTAATATCGATAAGGAAAATATTATTATTACCACATAAATAAGTCCAAAATTATCAGTAATAAGTGCCCCAATATAAGATGATAATATATAAGCAATATAGTTAAATATTAAAATACTTCCTATATGCACTCTATTATCTTTTTCTATTACATTTAATGCTAGATAGTGTCTTATAGAATGATATGAATAACTACCAAGTCCTAATATCATACTAAATATAACTAATGATAATATATTATTACTCATATTATTTAAATAATAGAAAGCATAACTATAAATTAAGGATGATACTATTAAAACATATTTATAATTAATTATATTAATTAAATAAATACTAATGGTATTAGTTAAAGATGCTGTTATATACAAGATAAAATAAAAAAGCATTATATCCTTAATACTATATCCCATTTTATATAAAAGAACACTAGAAAATATTTCTATTATATTTCTAGCAAATGTTGATATCAAAATAAATATATTATATTTTTTTATATTAGACATAAGATTCACCATTATTAATATGATTATTATTTTATTTTTTATTTATCTTATGATAAAATACTTACAGGTGACTATTATGTTTAAATATACATTAGATAATAAAAGATATCATACATTAAATTATTTTTATAAAACTAATTTTAATTCAAAAGTAGTAAAAATTAGTTTAAATGGTGGATTTACTTGTCCTAATATTGATGGTGCAAAGGGTTATGGTGGATGTACTTATTGTTCTAAAAGTGGAAGTGGCGAATTTGGGGGCAATATTAACGATGACTTAGTAACACAATTTAACAAAGTAAAATCTGTTATTGATAAAAAGTGGCCTAATAGTAAATATATTCCCTACTTTCAAGCTAGAAGTAATACTTATGCACCTGTAGAAGTATTGAAAGAAAAATATGAAACTGTATTAAAGTTAGATAATGTAATTGGACTTGCAATTGCTACTAGATGTGATGCTATTAGTGATGAATGTCTAGATTATTTAGACGAACTTAACAAAAGAACTTTTTTAACCGTGGAATTAGGTCTTCAAACTATTCATGAGAAAACTTCTAAATTAATTAATCGTGGTCATACTTTAAAAGAATTTGAAGATATGGTTTATAAATTAAAAGAAAGAAATATTAAAGTAGTTGTTCATATAATAAACTCTCTTCCTTATGAAACAGAAGAAATGATGCTAGATACTGTAAGATATATAAATAAATTAGGAATATGGGGAATAAAAATCCACATGTTAAATATTATTAAAGATACTCCACTTGAAAAATTATATCAAAAAGAACACTTTCATATATTAACAAAAAAAGAATATATAGATATTGTTATAAAACAGTTAGAATTATTAGATGAAAAAATAGTAATAAATAGAATTACAGCAGATCCGGATCCTGATACTTTGGTAGAACCTACTTGGCTATTAAAAAAATTTTGTGTACTTAATGATATTGATAAAGAAATGAAAAAAAGAGATACATATCAAGGAATAAAATCCTAATATGTATCTTCTATTTATTTATATAAGCAAACGAGCTATTACTTACTTCTAATCCTTCCATTTTAGCATCGTTTACTATTACTAAAGTTGCAATAGCAAGAACAATATAAAATATTATTACTCCCTTATTTTGTTTTAAAACTTCAACCATTTCTTCTCACTACCTTTCTTACAATATTATATTATCACGAATAGTTGTTCGTGTCAATAATAAATATAAACAAATGTTCTTATTTTACATAAACATTTGTTTGACTTTATTTTAAAAGTGTGTTATTATGGATACGGAGGGATTCTATGATTAAAGATAATAGAGATTTAACAAGTAAACAAAAAGAAGTATTAACTTTTATAAAAAAATTTCAAGCTGAAAATAAATATCCACCATCAGTAAGACAAATATGCAGTGCTCTAGAGTTAAGATCACCTGCAACTGTTCATGCTCATATTCAAAATATTATTGATAAAGGATACTTAAAAAGAAGTAAACAAGGTAATCACTTAATTGAGTTATTAGTACCTAATGAATTTGAAATGCATAACGAAGATATTGTATCAGTTCCACTTTTAGGTAAAGTAACAGCAGGAAGTCCTATTGAAGCAATTGAGATGCCTAATGAATTTTTCTCACTTCCTACTTACCTTATACCTAAACATAAAGAAGTGTTTACTCTAGAAGTATCTGGAGACAGTATGATTAATGCTGGAATATTTGATGGAGATATTATCATTGTAGAAAGATGTAATACTGCTAAAAACGGTGAAAAAGTTGTAGCTATGAATGATGAAAATGAAGTTACTTTAAAAACTTTTTATAAAGAAAATGGTTACTTTAGATTACAACCAGAAAATGATTTTATGAATCCAATTATTCTTAATAATGTTACTATTTTAGGAAAAGCAATTGGACTATATAGAAAATTTTAAAAGGAAGAATTTTTATGTTCTTCCTTTTATTCTATATAAGATGATTCTGTATTATATAAATTACTATATATATTACATTCTTTTAATAGTTTTTCATGAGTATTTGATGCTATTAACTTTCCTTTATCAATTACATTTATTATATCAGCATCAATTATTGTAGATAATCTATGAGCCACTATAACAACTGTATGATCTTTAACTAAATCATCAATTGTTTTTTTTATGTAAGTTTGGCTTTCATTATCAAGGGCACTAGTGGCTTCGTCAAATAATATTATTTTTGTATTTAATAAAAGTGTCCTTGCTATTGCTATTCTTTGTTTTTGACCACCAGATAAATTTACTCCACCTTCTCCTATTATTGTATTATATTTATTAGGCAAACTCATTATATATTCATCAATATATGCTTTTTTACAGACATCTCTTACCTCTTCTTCTGTAACATCTTCTTTTACCATTCTAAAGTTATCCATAATACTTAAATTAAATAGAAATGGTGACTGTCTAATTATTGATATATTATTTCTTAAAGATTCTTCAGTTAAATCTTTTATATTAACTCCATCAATTAATATTTCTCCTTTTGTAGCATCAAAATATCTAAGTAGTAAATTAAATATAGTTGACTTACCATTACCGCTTTTGCCTACTATAGCAATCTTTTTATTAGGAACTATTTTCATATCTAACCCTTTTAAAGTTTCCTCTTCGTAAGGAGAATATTTAAATTTTACATTCTTAAATTCAATTACCCCTTTAACTTTATCAATATCTACATTACCGAATTTCTCATCTTCATATAAAGCATTATCAAGTATTTCTCCAATTCTTTTTAAAGATACGGTAACTTTGTTATAACTAACTCCAAAATCACTAATACTTTCTACTACTTCATCAATTCTCCAAATATACATCTCTATCATTACAAAAACACTATATTCTATTTTACCCTCTATAAATAAATATCCACATGTAAATAAAATAATAAATTGTAATATAAAATAAGTGAGATTATTTAAACAATAATATAAATATTCACTTTTCTTTATTTTATTAGTATTGTAATATAATGAATCTATTTTTTTAAAGATATCTTTTTCTATTATTTTCTTAATACCTAAAGATTTTATTTCTCTTATTCCTGTAATGTTTTCTGTTGCCTTTTTTACATAATCATCTGATTCTTTTTTTATCTCTTCTTGAACTTTTTTTATTTTAGGAAAAAATTTATACGAAATAAATCCCATGATTAATCCAAATATTATAATTTCTATTCCTAATATAATAGAAACATTAAATGATATTATTAATACAAAAACGACTACTAATGCCTTACATAATAATTTAATTAATTTAGCAAGTAATTCCATTACTCTATCAGTATCATTATATAATCTATTAATAAATTCTCCTACTCCTATTTTTTCAAATGCAATCGCAGGTAAATTATCTATTTTTTTATATAAATCTTTACTAGCATTCTTTATAAACTTTATTTCTAAATAGTTATATAAATAGTCTCTTGGCAGTTGTAATATCGAATAAAATATTATATAAAGTCCTTCCCATAATCCTAAATATATAACAAAATTATAAATGTTTTTTGTAAGCAATTCTTCTAATGCTTTACCCCAAAAGAACGCACTAAGTATTTGAGGAGCATATGTAAGTATTACTAATAAGATATATATAAACAATTTAAATTTGTCATCTTTGATATATTGCCATAAAACCTTTAAACTTTTTGCTTTATTCATAGTTATCACTCCTTTTGGTTAAAAAATTATATCAAAAAAGCAAATTTATTTCAAGGAAATAATTATAAAATTTAATTATGACTGTTTAGGCTATAAGATTTTATAACTACATAAATTTTTGGTATCTTTTTTAGTTATTTTAATAAATTTATATTGAGGTGAAATATGAATATTATAGATAAAAATTTCTATGAACTTATTAATCTTTTAAACAAAATGGATGTAAATGAGATATTCGAAAATATAAAAATAAATTATATGAAAGTGCACCCTGATACTAGAACTTCTATTGAAAAGTTTGTAAATGATTTTAATTATTGGGGAACATTAAATTCTAATAATAATGATTTTAACTTAATATATGAAAAATCTTTGTCCTTTTACGAACATTTAGAAGATTATATTTGGTTATATAAAAATTTAAAAGATTATCGTTCTAAAAAATTATTATATGCCATTTTAAATAATTGGTATAGATATGACTTTACTACTTTAAAAGAATGTTATGATGGTACTTTCAAACATTATTTTGATTTAAATTTAATACCAATATGTAGTAATAGTGTATTTGTTGATTTAGGAGCATATACTGGAGATACAATATTGGATTTTATTAATATATATGGAGAATACTGTTACGATAAAATATATGCTTATGATATAACAAAAACAAGTATTGCTAAAATGAAAAATAACTTAGCTAAATATAATAACATAATATATAAAAATTTTGCTATTTCTGATAAAGAAGAAACTTTATATATTAAGGAAAGCAATATTGATGCTTCTGCTAATATTGTTAATAATGAAGGAAATATTGAAATAAAAGCTACTACGCTAGATAATGATATAAAAGAAAAAATATCAATTATTAAAATGGATATAGAAGGATACGAACAAAAAGCTATTAATGGATCTATTAATCATATTAAAACTGATAATCCTATATTATTAATTTCTGTTTATCATAATAATGAAGATTTATGGAAAATACCTAAAATGATACATGAAATAAACAATAATTATGATTTTTATTTAAATAGCCATGGTAGCAATGTATTTCCAACAGAAATTGTCCTTGTATGTATACCAAAAAAAGTGACTAACTAATCACTTTTTTGTTTACTATATTTTTAAATTGTTCACCACGATCTGCAAAATTTTTAAACATATCAAAACTTGCACTAGCTGGAGAAAATAATACTATTTCTCCTTTTTTTGCATTATTTAATGCAACATCTACTGCTTCCTCTAATGAATTAACAAAAAATTTATTTATCTTTTTATTCAACTTTTCTTCTGCTTTTACAGTAGCATTATATATTTTTTCTTTTGTATCTCCCATTAATATTAATGTAGATACTTTATTTACTATTGGTTCTCCTATCACATCATAATCTATATGTTTATCATAACCGCCTGCTATTAAAACAATACTTTCTTCATAAGAATTTAATCCAGCAATAGTTCTAGTAGGACTTGATGATACTGAATCATTGTACCATTTAACATCATTTATTTCACATACATATTCTAGTCTATGTTCTACTCCTTTAAATGTTTTAAATACTTCTACTGTTTTATTTATATCAATTAAGTCTATTATTGCTGTTAAACAAGTACAAATATTTTCATAATTATGGTTACCTCTTAATAATATATCTTTTGTATCTATTATTTTAGTATATTCATTATTAATTACCCTATATATAGCATTATCTTTAATACAAAATCCATTACTTATATTATTATATTTAGAAAAAAATCTTACTTCTCCATTAGCATAATTACTAAAATTCTTTACTATTTCATCATTATAATTTAATACACATATATCATTTTCCTTTTGATTATCAATAATTCTTCTTTTAGAAAGTATATATTCTTCCATATCTTTATGTATATTTAAGTGATTTGGTGTAATATTAGTTACTACCGCTATATTAGGACTAACAGTCATTCCCATAAGTTGAAAACTACTAAGTTCTAAGACTACTATATCTTCACTTGTCATTTTGCTAGCTTTTGTAAACAAAGGTGTCCCAATATTACCTCCAACATATACATTATATCCATTTGCTTTTAAACATTCTGATATTAAAGTCGTTGTAGTAGTTTTTCCATCACTTCCAGTTATTCCTATTATTTTAGAAGGTATTAATTTCATTAACATTTCTATCTCAGTTGTTATTAAACATCCTCTATTTGCTTCTTCTATTAGTTCTTTCCTTGTAGGAAGAATACTCGGACTCCTAAAAATTATATCAAAATTCTTCAATTCTTCCATATAATTCTTTCCTAATACACAATTTAAATTATATTTATTTATTTTCTCTTGAATATCACTATCTAATTTATTATATTCTTTTTCATCAAATAAACTTATATTTGCACCACATTGATATAAATAATCTATTAAAGGGACATTACTAACTCCTAAACCCAATATAGCTACTTTCTTTCCTTTTAAAGATGAATTAAATTCTTCTAATTGTAAATTTTCCATAATCACTCCTCTTTTCATTAACGAAAAATTATATATTACTTTTTTCAATAACTTCTTTTATTATTTTTTTTGAATTTTCCAATAATTTTTTTTCTTCATTATTTAAATTAATATCTAATTTTTCTTTAATACCTTCTCTATTTATTACACACGGAATACTTATATAAAGTTCGTTTTCATCATAACAAGACACTGTAATAATAGCATTTTCATCATTTAGTATTGCATTAGTTATTGTAAGTAAACAAGTTCCTATACCATAAGAAGTGTTTCCCTTTTTCTCGATAATATCGTAAGCCGAATCTCTTACATGAATTTCTATTTCCTTTTTCTCTTCATTTACTAATTTATCATTAATATTAATTGTTCCTATTAAAGATGTACTCCATGCTACAAATTCTGAATCGCCATGCTCTCCCATTACATATGCATGAACATTTTTAGGACTTATATTTAGTCTTTTAGATAACATATATCTAAGTCTTGCTGTATCTAAACTAGTACCTGTTCCAATTACTTTGTTAGAATTTAATCCTGAATATTTATAAGTTATGTAACTCATTGCATCAACCGGATTAGTAGCGACTAAAAATATTCCATTAAATCCACTTCCCATAACACTAGTAACAATACTTCTAAATATAATATCATTTTTATGAATTAAGTCAAGTCTTGTTTCTCCAATTTCTTGATTAGCACCTGCTGATAACACTACAATATCCGCATCAGAACAATCATTATAGTTCCCCGCTCTTATATTAATTGTATTTGGAGAATATGGTAAACTATGATTTAAATCCATTGCCTCCCCTTCAGCTTTTTGGATATTCTTATCTATTAATATTAGTTCATCAACATTACATTTCTGATTAATTAAAGCATATGCATAACTCATGCCAACATTACCACATCCAATTATTACTATTTTACTCATTTTATCCTGCCTTTCCATACACTTTCCCTTTTTCTAGTTCAATATTTTTATAATAAAACAATTCACTTACACTAACTATTTGATATCCTTCATTAATTAATTTAGGTACTACAATATCTACTGCTGTAACAGTTGCACTATATATATCATGCATAAGGATAATATCTCCATCACTTACTTTATTCATAATTCTAGATACTATTTTACTTGAATTATGACTTTTCCAATCTAAGGTATCAATATCCCATATTATTATTGGCATATTTATACTTTCTTTTATTTTGGTATTAAATGAACCATAACTAGGTCTTACTACTTTAGGATACTTTCCTATAACATTATATATAAGATCATTTGTATCTTTAATTTCTTTTATTATAGTATCATTATCCATTTTTGTCATAAGTTTGTGAGAATATGTATGATTTCCTATTTCAATCCCATATTCAGCCATCTTTTCTAATATTTTTTCATTACCAGATATTTTACTACCTAAAACAAAGAAAGTAGCACTAACATTATACTTATTTAATATTTCTAAAATCTTACTAGTATTATAATTAGGTCCATCATCAAAAGTAAGTGCTACCATCTTTTTATTCACATCTATAAAATTACTTTGATATACATTGTTATCAACACTGCTATTATCAACCTCTTTTATATTTATGTTATTATTATTTATATTAAAAACTATACTATCAATATTAACCTTATTATTTATATTAAAATATTTATAAAATATAACTTCTATTTCATTGTTATTAACATTATAATCATAATCTAAGTACATGTAACTATAATTTTCTACTTTATATTTAAATTCATTAATACTATTATTTACATAATCATTAATATAATTATCTATATTTTCATCATTAAAACATGGATAATCTACTTCAATATAGTATTCATTATTATTTACATAATACTTTTTATTTATAATATCCTTATTATTTAATATGGATATTATAAGCAACATAATAACTAAAATTATAACTATAATAAATACTTTTTTCATAGACTCACCCATTTAAATATATTTATTATAGTTACTTATTATTAATATTTTATATTATAACCATTAAATTCAACATTAAGAAATTTTTTAGACGCTAAAAAATCACACATATGAACAAATCTTTGTAATTCTGTTACTGGTTTTGGTAACACTTCTTTTTTACGATAATCACAGTTCCACTCTCCCATATGACTTTCTATCATTCCACATAGTTTTCTTACATTATCTGTTTCCATATTTAAGTTACCAGCATTTTCCATAATTTGTTTAGATATAAGAAGCGGATGATCCACTCGTGTATATTTTTCTTTAGGGTTACCAGATTTTAATCCATCGTGAAGTATTAATGCCATAATTACTAAATCTTTTTCTTCATCAGTAAATTTACACCCTATACTATTATTAGTAAGTAGTTCATAGGCAATTCTAACCGCTACTTTTGTATGTTTTAAAAGTCCATGGTTAGAACCAGCAAATTTAGGATGATATTTTCCAGTAGATGATGCTGGTATTTCAAAAAAATAATCTGGCAATATGTTTATTAATACTTTCATATCGTCTTTATTTTTTTCATCTTTTATATATTCAATTTCTTTTTTAAAATAATCTATTTTATTCATAAATTCCCCTTTCAAAATTATTTTTCTTTAACATAAATATCTAATTTATTATAAGGTATTTCTACTTTATTTTTATCAAGTTCATTTTTTATTAGTTTTAAACTACTTCTTTTGACTCCTAAATGCGTCATAGGTTTACATTCAATTACAATACTATATACAATAGACGAATCACTTAAAGAAGATACTCCAAGAAGTTCTACTTCGCCACATACATTCTCTATATTCTTAATATCATCTTTTAATCCTTCTAATATACTTTCTAATTTATCAATATTAGTATTATAACTTACATTAATATCTACAATTACCTTAGCATTTGCAGCACTATAATTAATTACTTCGGTAAAAGCACTATTTGATATTGTCATAACTTCTCCTGTATATGCTTTTATTTTAGTATCTTTTAATCCTGCTTCAATTACTTCCCCCATAAAACCATTTATTTTTACGGTGTCCCCTACTGCATATGCCTCATCAAATATATTGAAAATGCCCGCTAAAAAGTCTTTAGCTATATCTTGACAAGCAAGTCCAAGTACTACTCCAACCACTCCTAAAGAAGCAATAATACTAGTAGTATCTACACCATACACACTAAGAATTGCAAGTATTACAACAATAGCAATAAAATATTTAATTAAATTTTTTACAATAGATATTATTGTAATTCTTTTTTTATCAGTTTTAGCATTTTTTTTAAATTTAAATTTACTAACTCTATTTATTGAACTAGCAATAACCCCATATAAAATAATTCCTACTACTATATATATAATAGGCAAATAAAATTGTTTTGAACATATAAAATCTAACATCTTATCAATCCTTCCTAAAAAAATTATATATATATATGTATTTTATGTCAATGAAAACTATTAATTTTAAACAAATTATTTACATAGAACAAAAGTCAAAATAAATTTTGACTAACTTACCTCACGGTAAGTTTTTTCTACTTCACAAGAATTTATATTCCT
>CALVXP010000014.1 GCA_944371525.1 uncultured Bacilli bacterium
TCTCTCAATTTTTATATGTAACATTTTCGCTTGGAATTAATTAATCGAGTATGTAACATTTTCGCTAAAAAGTCACAAAAAAGTCAAAAAATACTAAAAAATGCTTGATTTTCATATAATTATTTGGTACAATATCGAATGTATAACTGGCTTAGATGTGCAAAGTTGCTGATACACCCGGTTAAGTTGTTAAATACTTTTAAGGAAAAATCAGGTAATTTGCTCGGAGCAAGTCTATACTAGATATAGGCGAAGGGAGGACAATAGAAATGTCAAAAGTGAGTATTAAACTTAAAGCTTATGAACACAGCATCATTGATAAAGCAGCTGCCAAGATCGTTGATACTGTTAAAAGAACAGGCGGAGAAGTTAGTGGACCAATTCCGCTTCCAACTGAAATTCAAAAATATACAATATTAAGAGCAGTTCATAGGTACAAAGATTCAAGAGAACAATTTGAAAGACGTACACACAAAAGATTAATTGTCATCAATAACCCAAGTAAGGAAACTGTTGAAGCACTTCAACATTTAGATTTACCAAGTGGTGTTGATATACAAATCAAATTATAGGAGGAAAGAGAAATGAAAGGAATCTTAGGTCGTAAGATCGGGATGACTCAGGTATTTGCTAAAAATGGTAAATTAACTCCAGTTACTGTAATTGAAGTTGAACCAAATGTAGTAAGTCAAATCAAAACAGTAGAAACTGATGGATACAATGCTATTCAACTTGCCACTGTAGATAAGAAAGAAAAAAAAGCAAACAAACCTGAAACAGGTCATCTAAAAAAAGCTAATGCAACACCTAAGCGCTTCTTAAAAGAAATTAGAGGTGTTGATGTTAGCGATTATACTTTAGGTAGTGAACTTAAAGCTGACATCTTTACAGAAGGAGAAATGGTTGATGTAACCGGCACTTCTAAGGGTAAAGGATTTCAAGGTGTTATTAAACGCCATAATCAATCACGTGGACCAATGGGTCATGGTAGCCAATATCATCGTGGTGTAGGTTCAATGGGTACATTGTTACCAATGCGTGTTTTACCAGGTAAGAAATTACCAGGACATATGGGAAATGAACAAGTAACTGTTCAAAACCTAGAAGTAATTAGCATTGATTTAGAAAATAACGTTATCTTAATTAAAGGAAATGTTCCTGGACCTAAAAAATCTATGGTACTTATTAAGTCAGCAATTAAAAATGAAGGTAAAGTAAACGAAAAAGTTGAACTTATCACTTACGAAGTTGAAACACCTGCTTTAGAAGTTCAAGCTGAAGTAGAAGAAACTGTAGAAGAATCATCACAAGACGAAGTTAAAACTGAAGAATAATAACTATATATAATAATATAGAGAGCAATTTGTGATGAATAAAGGAGGATTTAAATATGTCTAAAATAGAGATGTTAAACCTAAATGGTGAAAAGGTAAAGGATATTAAATTAAATGATAATGTATTTGGAATAGAACCTAATGATGCTGTACTTCATAATGCTATTGTGCTTTCAATGGCTTCAAGAAGACAAGGAACACACGCAACTAAAACAAGAGATATGGTCTCTGGTGGTGGAAGAAAACCATGGAGACAAAAAGGAACAGGTAATGCTCGTCAAGGAAGTATTCGTGCTCCACAATGGCGTGGTGGTGGTATAGTATTTGGACCACAACCAAGGGATTATTCAAAGAAAATGAATAAGAAAGAAAGAAGATTAGCATTAAAATCTGCTTTATCATACAAAGCTATTGATAGTGAATTAGTAGTAGTAGAAAATATTACTATGGAAACTAACAAGACAAAAGATATGCTAAGCTTACTAACTAAATTAAACTTAGTTAATAAAAAAGTATTAATGGTAGTAGAAGAACTTAATGATAACATTTGTTTATCTACAAGAAACTTAGGAAATGTTAAAGTTGTATTACCTGAAGAAGTTAATACTTATGATGTAATTAATGCTGATAATATGTTAATAACAGAAAAAGCATTAGAAAAATTAGAGGAGGTGCTTTCTCGTGAATAATTATCGTGATATTATTTTTGCACCTGTAATAACAGAAAAAGCTGCTAACTGTGCAGAAGAAAATAAAGTAGTGTTTAAAGTAGACCCAAGAGCTAACAAAACACAAATTAAACAAGCAGTTGAAAAAATCTTCAATGTAAAAGTTGAAAGTGTTAATACTGTAAATGTACATCCGAAAAAAAGAAGAGTAGGAAAATATACAGGTATGACTAATAAATACAAGAAAGCTATCGTTAAATTAGCTAAAGGAAGTACTATTAGTTTCGACTAATAAAAGGAGGAAATCAGAATGGCAATAAGAATATTTAAACCAATTACTAATGGTTCAAGACAAAGAAGTGTCTTAACTAGTGAAGAAATTACCAAGACTACTCCTGAGAAAAGCCTTGTGGTAACTAAGAAAAAAACTAATGGTCGTAACAACCAAGGTAAAATCACTGTAAGACATCGTGGTGGCGGTGTAAAAAGAAAGTATCGTTTGGTTGATTTTAAGAGAGTTAAAGATGGAATTACTGCAGTAGTTGCAAGTATTGAATATGATCCAAATAGAAGTGCTAATATAGCATTAATTAACTACAAAGATGGTACTAAAGCTTATATTATAGCTCCAAAAGAATTAAAAGTTGGAGATGTAGTAGAAAGTGGAGAAAAAGTAGATGTTAAAATTGGTAATGCAATGCCAATTGCTAACATACCAGTTGGTACTGTAATTCATAATATTGAACTTAGACCTGGTAAAGGTGGTCAACTTGCTCGTTCAGCAGGAGGATCTGCTCAAATCTTAGGACGTGAAGATAAATACGTATTAATAAGATTAGCAAGTGGAGAGACTAGAAAAATCTTAGGAACATGTCGTGCAACAATTGGTGTTGTAGGTAATGAAGATTACGGACTTGTAAAAGTAGGAAAAGCAGGACGTACTCGTTATATGGGTATTAGACCAACAGTTCGTGGTAGTGTTATGAACCCTAACGATCACCCACATGGTGGTGGTGAAGGACGTGCACCAATCGGTAGAAGTGGTCCAATGACTCCATGGGGCAAACCAGCACTTGGATATAAAACTAGAAAAAATAAAAAAGAATCAAATAAATATATCGTTACACGTCGTAATAAATAATAAAGAAAGGATGAGTATAAATGGCAAGAAGTTTGAAAAAAGGACCTTATGTATTTGATAGATTACTTAAAAAGGTTCAAATGTTAAACGAAACTGGTAAAAAAGAAGTTATTAAAACTTGGTCTCGTCGTTCAACAATTTATCCTGAATTTATTGGACACACATTTGCTGTACATAATGGTAAAGAATTTATTCCAGTTTATGTAACTGAAGATATGGTTGGACATAAATTAGGAGAGTTCTCATTAACTCGTAAATTTGGTGGCCACGGCGCTGATAAGAAATAATTTCTATAAGGAGGACTATAATGGAAACAAGAACAGAAGCTAAAGCAATAGCTAAAACTGTTAGAATTGCTCCTCGTAAAACTCGTTTAGTAATCGATTTAATTAGAGGAAAAGAAGTTGGGGAAGCAAGAGCAATATTGTTTAACCAACCTCAAAAAGCAGCTAGAGTAATTGAAAAAGTATTAAACTCAGCTGTAGCAAACGCAGTTAATAATTATAATTTAAAAGAAGAAAATTTATATGTTAAAACTTGTTATGTTGATGAAGCTTTAGTTATTAAAAGACCTAAAATGGATTCACGTGGACATGTTGGAAGAAATGATCATAAAACAAGTCATATAACAATAATTGTAAGTGAAAAAAATAAGTAAAGGAGGAGTTATTGATGGGACAAAAAGTTAATCCAAAAGGACTTAGAATTGGCATCAATAAAGACTGGGAAGCAAAATGGTATGCAAATAAAAGTGACTTTTCTAAATACTTAAATAATGATGTTGAAATTCGTAAATACCTAAGCACTAACTTTAAAGCTGCTGGTATCTCTAAAATTGTTATTGAAAGAAATAAGAAAAGATGCGAAGTATTTATATATGCTTCTAAACCAGGAATCATTATTGGACAAAGCGGAGTTGAAATAGAAAAAGTTAAAAAAGCTGTTTCAAAATTAGTTAATGAAGATGTTCAAATTTCAATTGTTGAAGTTAAGAATCCTGATTTAGATGCTCAACTAGTTGCTGAAAATATAGCACATAATATTGAAAATCGTGTTTCATTTAGAGTGGCTCAAAAGAAAGCAATTAGAAATGCAATGAAAGCTGGTGCAAAAGGAATTAAAACATTAGCATCAGGGCGTTTAGGTGGAGTAGAAATTGCTCGTAGTGAGAGATACTCTGACGGTACAACTCCACTACATACTTTAAGAGCAGATATTGATTATGGAACAGCAGAAGCTGATACTACATATGGAAAAATCGGTGTTAAAGTATGGATTTATAAAGGTGAAATCTTAAACGATAAAAAGGGAGGTAATTCTAATGTTAATGCCAAAAAGAACTAAACATAGAAAAACTTTCCGTTTAAAATATGAAGGAAAAGCTAAAGGAAATACAGAACTTCATTTTGGTGAATATGGTTTAATGGCTAAAGAAGGAGCTTGGATTACTTCACAACAAATTGAAGCTGCTCGTATAGCTATGACTAGATATATGAAGCGTGGTGGTAAAGTATGGATTAATATATTCCCTAATTTATCATTAACTAAAAAACCTTTAGAAACTCGTCAAGGAAAAGGTAAAGGAAATCCAGAAGTTTGGGTTGCCGTTGTTAAAGAAGGAAAAATTATGTTTGAAATAGGAGATGTTTCAGAAGAAGTAGCAAGAGAAGCATTAAGACTTGCATCTCATAAATTACCTATCAAATGTAAGTTTGTAAAAAAAGAAAGTGGTGAGAATAGTGAAAGCTAATGAAATAAGAAAAATGACCACTGAAGAGATAAACAAAAAAATTAGTGAAAATAAAGAAGAACTATTTAACTTAAGAATGAAACAAGCAACAGGATCTTTAGAAAATCCAGGAAGAATAAATACTCTAAGAAAAGATGTTGCTAGAATGAAAACTATTCTTAACGAAAGAGAAAATCAAGGTTAAAAGGAGGAAATGTCCTTATGAATGAAAAACAAAAACGTGAGTTAATTGGAATCGTTGTAAGTGATAAAGCAGATAAAACAATTACAGTAAAAGTAGAAACTTATAAAAAAGATCCAAAATATGGGAAAAGAGTTAAATATACTAAAAAATATACAGCTCATGACGAAAACAATACTGCTGGTATTGGTGATAAAGTTCGTTTAATTGCGACTAGACCATTATCTAAAACTAAAAGATATGAATTAGTAGAAGTTATTGAAAAGGCTGTAATTCTATAATCTCTTTAGTTGGAAGGAGGAAATTATAATGGTACAACAAGAAACCCTTTTAAAAGTAGCTGATAATTCTGGTGCTAGAGAACTATTAGTAATCAGAGTTCTTGGTGGAAGTAAAGTAAAAACTGGTAATATTGGAGATATAGTCGTTGGTACTGTAAAAAAAGCTACTCCTAATGGAAATGTTAAAAAAGGCAAAGTAGTTAAAGCCGTAATCGTTAGAAGTAAGTTTGGAGTTAGAAGAGAGGACGGAAGTTATATTAAATTTGATGATAATGCATGCGTTATTATTAAAGATGATAAGAGTCCTGTTGGAACTCGTGTTTTAGGACCAGTAGCTCGTGAACTTAGGGATAAAGATTTTACAAAGATCATAAGTTTAGCTAAAGATGTACTATAATCCATTAGTTTAAGGAGGAAAACATATGAAACTAAAAACTGGTGATAAAGTCGTTGTTATTGCAGGAGCAAACAAAGGCAAAGAAGGAAAAATCACTCATGTGTTAGAAAATAGAGTTGTTATTGAAGGAGTTAATATTGTTAAGAAACATATTAAACCAAAAAACAACAATGGAACTGGTGAAATTAGAGAAGTTGAAGCACCAATTCATGTATCTAATGTTATGTTGATTGATCCAAAAACTAAAAAAGCAACAAAAATTAAATACGATTTTGATAAAAATGGTAAAAAAATTAGAATTACAAAAAAATCTAATGAAAAGATTGACTAATTTGGAAGGAGGGTGGCAGTAAATGAACCGCCTAGAAGAAAAATATAGAAATGAAGTTGTTCCAAGTTTAATTGAAAAACACAACTATAGTACTAAAATGTTAGTACCAAAACTAGAAAAAATAGTTGTTAATATGGGTGTAGGAGATGCTGTAGCTAATTCTAAAATGTTAGAAGCTGCTGTATCTGATTTAGAAAAAATTACTGGACAAAAACCAGTAGAAACAAAAGCCAAAAAATCAATCGCATCATTTAAAGTAAGAGAAGGACACAAAATTGGATGTAAAGTAACTTTACGTGGAGAAAGAATGTATACATTTATGGATAAATTAATTTCTATTGCACTACCACGTGTAAGAGATTTCCATGGTGTTTCACCTAAGAGTTTTGATGGAAGAGGAAATTATACTTTAGGTATTAAAGAACAATTAATTTTCCCTGAAATTAATTTTGATGAAGTAGTTAAAGTAAGAGGAATGGATATTGTATTCGTTACTACTGCGAAAACTGACGAAGAAGCGTTTGATTTATTAAATGAACTTGGAGTTCCTTTTAGGAAATAAGGAGGAATAAGATGGCAAAGAAATCAATGATTATTAAATCACAAAGAAAACCTAAATTTAAGGTTAGAGAATACACTCGTTGCTCTAGATGTGGAAGACCACATGCTGTTATGAGCGAATTTGGTGTTTGCCGTATTTGTTTTAGAGAGCTTGCTTATAAAGGACAAATACCTGGTGTTAAAAAATCAAGTTGGTAATCAACTATAAATAAAAGAAGGAGGGATTTTAATGACAGATCCAATCGCAGATATGCTTACAAGAATTCGTAATGCTAATCAAAATAGAAGCAAAGAAGTCATAATACCATCTTCAAAAATGAAATTAGAAATAGCTAAGATATTAAAAGAAGAAGGTTTTATTGAAGAATTCAAAGTAAATAATGAAAGCGTTCAATCTACATTAACATTAACTTTAAAATATGGTCACAATAAAGAAAGAGTAATTACTGGACTTAAGAGAATTTCTAAACCAGGACTTAGAGTATACGCTAAGGCTGAAGATATTCCTAGAGTATTAAATGGATTAGGAATTGCTATTATATCTACACCAAAAGGAATTATGACTGATAAATTAGCTCGTAAGAATAATGTTGGTGGAGAAGTAATTGCTTATGTATGGTAATTAGGAGGTACTTATAATGAGTCGTATCGGAAAAAGAGTATTAACTATACCTGAAAATGTTAATGTTGAAGTTAATGGACAAAAAGTTACAGTTAAAGGACCAAAAGGTGAATTATCATTAGATTTAATTAAAACTATTGAAGTAAAAATAAATGATAAAGAATTAACTGTTGAAAAATTAAAGGAAGATAAATTTACAAACCAAATGCATGGAACTACTAATGCTAATATTGCTAATATGATTAAAGGTGTTAGTGAAGGATATAAAAAAGCATTAGAAATAGTTGGTGTAGGTTACCGTTTTAATGTACAAGGTAATACTTTAACAATTAATGCTGGTTATTCACATCCAGTTAAAATGGAAGTACCTGCTGGTATTACTGTAAAAGCAAGTAGCAATACAGAAATAGAACTTGAAGGTATTGATAAATGTGCACTTGGAGAATTTGCTGCTAATATAAGAAAAGTTAGAGCACCAGAACCATATAAAGGTAAAGGTATTAAATATGTTGGTGAACAAATTCGTCGTAAAGAAGGAAAGAAAGCTTCTAAATAATAAGTAAAGGAGATATGCTTATGATAAAAAAAGTTTCAAGAAATGAAATGCGTTTAGAAAGACATAAGAGAATTAGAGAAAATTTGCATGGTACAGCAGATAGACCTAGACTTAATGTTTTTAGATCAAACGCTAATATAACAGCCCAAATTATTGATGATGATAAGGGAATAACTTTAGTAAGTGCATCAACATTAGAAAAAGAATTAAAAATTACTAATGGTGGAAATGTAGAAGCTGCTAAGAAAATTGGTGAAGAAATAGCTAAAAGAGCTAAGAAAGCTAAAATTACTAAAGTAGTATTTGATAGAGGTGGATACCTATATCATGGACGTGTAAAAGCTTTAGCAGAAGCAGCACGTGAAAATGGATTAGAATTCTAAATAAGGAGGATTACTTATGAACGAAAATGTTAAAGAACAACCACGTAAATTTAACAAAGAACATAAATCACGTAATAACAATACTAGACCTGTTAAAACATTAGAAGAAAAAGTTATTGATATTAATCGTGTTACTAAAGTTGTTAAAGGTGGACGTATATTTCGTTTTGCTGCTATTGTTGTAGTAGGAGATAGAAAAGGTAGAGTTGGCATTGGAACAGGTAAAGCTAAAGAAATGCCAGACGCAGTTAAAAAAGCAACACTTGCTGCTTCAAAGAATCTAATAAGAGTTGAATTAATTGATAATCGTACTATTTCACATGAAATTACAGTAAAAGAAGGAGCTGTTAAAGTTATGTTAAAACCAGCTGCTGAAGGTACTGGAGTTAAAGCTGGAGGTCCTGTACGTGATGTACTAGAACTTGCTGGTGTTAAAGATGTCCTTTCAAAGAGTTTAGGAGCTAGCACAAAAGTTAATATGGCAAGAGCTACATTAAACGCATTAAAAGCTCAAAAGTCACCTAGTCATGTTGCTGCTTTAAGAGGAAAAACTGTAGAGGAGATTTTAAACTAATGAAATTACATGAATTACAACCTAATTACGGTTCTGTTAAAGTTAGTAAAAGAGTAGGACGTGGACCAGGAAGCGGAAACGGAAAAACTGCTGGTAAAGGACATAAAGGACAAAACGCTAGAAGTGGTGGAGGAGTTAGACCAGGATTTGAAGGAGGTCAATTACCACTATTTAGAAGATTATCAAAAAGAGGATTCAACAACTATAATTTTAGAACAGTTTATGCTACAGTTAATGTAGGAGACTTAGATAAATTTGAAGAAGGTACTGTTGTTACACCAGAACTTTTAAAAGAAACTGGTTTAATTAAGAAAGAGTTAGACGGGGTAAAGGTTTTAGGTAATGGAGAATTAACTAAAAAACTTACTGTTAAAGCTGCTAAATTCTCAGATACTGCTAAAACAAAAATTGAAAATATTGGTGGAAAAACTGAGGTGATTTAGATGTTTAAAACACTTAAGTTGTTGTTTAGTCCTAAAAATAAAGATATAAGAAAGAGAATTGGTTTTACATTACTTGGATTATTAATATTTGCAGTAGGTACAACTATTCCAACTCCTGGTACCGAAGGAGCTATATCTAATTTAGGACTATGGCAATTATATGATGTTATTGGAGGAGGAGCCCTAAAGAATTTTTCAATATTTGCTCTTGGTGTTATGCCATATATTTCAGCATCTATTATAACAGGGATTCTTCAAATGGATATTATTCCATATTTTACAGAACTTAAAGAAAGAGGACAAGAAGGAAGACAAAAGATTAATCAAATTAATCGTTACTTAGGTTTAGCAATAGCATTTTTACAAGGATTTGCAATGGCATTTGCCTTTGTAAAAGGTGGAAGTACTATTGATTACCTAACTATTGCAGTTATATTAACTGCAGGTACTGCTTTCTTATTATGGTTAGGAGATCAAATGACTTCTAAAGGAATTGGTAATGGTATATCATTAATCATTATGGGTGGAATTATATCATCTATACCAAAAATGTTTATTGATACTTTTAATGCTTTGATAATAGATACATCATCATCATTATTTATAGGTATTATTAGTTTTATAGTATTTGTATTATTCTATTTAGCAATTATAGTTGGAGTTGTATTTATAGAAAAATCTGAAAGAAGAATTCCTATACAATACTCTAATCAAACAACTAGTGCTTATGGAGCAAAACAAAATTATATACCATTTAAATTAAATTCAGCTAATGTTATGCCAGTAATATTTGCATCAGTAATATTTTCTGTACCAGCATTTATTGCGGGATTATTAGATAGTAGTAATGGATTTGTAGTATTTGTAAACAAATATTTAAATTATACTACACCAGTTGGATTTGTAATATATATTGTTGTAATATTCTTCTTTAGTTTCTTCTATGCATTTTTACAAATTAATCCAGAAGAACTTGCAAAGAATCTAAATAGACAAGGTGGATATATTCCAGGTATTAGACCAGGAAAAGAAACAACAACTTATATTAAAACAGTGCTATCAAGAATTACATTATTAGGTTCAATATTTATTGCAGTAATTGCAGGGCTTCCAATTATATTTAGTAGTTTCTTATCTACTAACTTACCAGCAAGTGTAAGTATTGGAGGAACAGGAATTCTAATTGTAGTAGGAGTAGCACTAGAAACATATAGACAAATAGAAAGTAGTTTAATAAACAGAAATTATAAAGGAGTTAGATAATGATGAATATTATATTAATTGCACCGCCTGCTGCAGGAAAGGGTACACAAGCTAAATTACTTAGTGAAAAATATAATATTCCTCATATATCAACTGGAGACTTACTAAGAGATGAAATAAGTAAGGGAACAGAATTAGGATTAAAATTAAAAGAAATAATGGATAAAGGTGACTTAATCGATGATGCTACCATATTAAATCTTCTTAAAGAAAGATTAAGTTTATCTGATTGTAATAATGGTTATATATTAGATGGGTATCCAAGAAATGTTAGTCAAGCAGAAGAGTATGAAAAATTACTTAATAGTTTGAATAAAGATATTGGTAAAGTAATATTCTTTGACATAGAAGAAAAGTTAGCTTTACAAAGAACTGTTAGTAGAATTATTTGTCCTAACTGTGGAACTAGTTATAATCTTTTAGTAAATGATTTAAAACCAAAAATCGATGGAATATGTGATAAATGCGAATGTTCTTTAAAGGTACGTAGTGATGATACTGAAGAAGTATTTATAAAGAGATTTGAAACATTTATTGATAAAACAAAAACTTTAAAAGATTTTTACCAAGAAAAAGGTAATTTATATATTATAAATGTTGATGAAAATAAAACTGTTAATGATATATTTAATGAAGTAGTTAAGGTATTAGAAAGTTAATATGATAAGTATTAAAAGTGAATATGAATTATCTTTATTAAAAGAAGCAGGACATATTGTTTATTTAACTCATCAATATTTAAAACCATATATAAAACCAGGAATAACTACTAAAGAGTTAGATAAGTTAGCAGAAGACTTTATTAGAAGTAAGGGAGCAACCCCATCATTTCTTAACTATAATGGGTTTCCAGGAAGTATATGTACTTCAATAAATAATGAAGTAGTTCATGGAATACCATCTAAAAGAAAACTTAGAAATGGTGATATAATAAGTATTGATATAGGTGCTTGTTATAAAGGATATCATGGTGATTCTGCTTGGTCTTATGGAGTAGGAACTATATCTAAAGAAAAAGAATACTTGCTAAAACATACAGAAGAATCTTTATATGTAGGTCTTAATGAAATAAAACCAGGAGCTAGAATTGGTGATATAGGTGCTGCGATAGAAGAATATGCTAAAAAACAGCATTTAGGAGTAGTTAAGGAATTAGTAGGACATGGTGTAGGTAGTCACTTACATGAAGATCCTGAAGTTCCTAATTATGGTAAAAGAAACACAGGTCCAATTTTAAAAGAAGGTATGGTTATTGCTGTTGAGCCTATGTTAAATTTAGGTACAGCAGAAGTCTTTATCTTAGATGATGATTGGACAATTATAACAGGTGATGATAAACCATCAGCGCACTTTGAACACACAGTTGCAGTAATAAAAGATGGTTATAAAATTTTAACGGGAGATGATAATTGTGGCTAAAAGCGATGTAATTGAAGCTGAAGGTAAAGTAACAGATTTGCTTCCAGGAGGTAAATTTAAAGTAGAGCTTCCAGGAGGACATATAGTAGAAGCCCATGTTTCTGGTAAAATGCGCGTAAATAATATACGTATCTTACCAGGTGATACTGTGGTTATGGAATTGTCACCTTATGACCCAACACATGGGCGCATAATCTACAATAAAAAGTAAAAATAGGAGGAATTAAGATGAAAGTAAGAGCGTCAGTTAAACCTATGTGCGAAAAATGTAAAGTAATTAAACGTAAAGGCAAAGTTATGGTAATTTGTGAAAATCCAAAACACAAACAAAAACAAGGTTAGTATTAGGAGGGAAATAATATATGGCACGTATTAAAGGTATAGATATACCTAATGATAAAAGAATTGAAATTTCACTTACTTATATCTATGGTATAGGAAGAAATTTATCTAGAACTATTCTTAAAAATGCTAATGTAAATTTAGATACAAAAGCAAAAGATCTTACTGAAGAAGAATTAGGAAGAATAAGAGCAGAAGTAGATAAATACTTAGTTGAAGGTGATCTTCGTCGTGAAGTTAATATGAATATAAAAACAAAAATGGAAATTGGCAGTTACGAAGGAGATAGACATAAAAAGAATTTACCTGTAAGAGGACAAAGAACTAATAGAAATGCTCGTACTCGTAAGGGTAAAGGAAAAGTAGTTGCTAATAAGAAGAAATAATAGGAGGATAGTTGTATGGCAAAATATAATGCAAGAAAACGTAAAGTTAAGAAAAATGTTCCACATGGTCAAGTACATATTAGTACAACATTTAACAATACAATAGTAACTATTACAGACAAAGATGGAAATGTTATTAGTTGGGCTTCATCTGGAACACAAGGAATTAAAGGTAGTAAGAAATCTACACCATTTGCTGCAGGTATGTCAGCAGAAGCAGCAGGAAAAGAAGCAGCTGCAATGGGAATGAAAACAGTTGATGTATTTGTTAAAGGATTTGGTCCAGGACGTGACACAGCAGTTCGTTCATTACAAAATGCTGGTCTTGAAGTTAAAACAATTACAGATGTAACACCAATTCCACATAATGGATGCCGTCCACCAAAAAGAAGACGTGGATAATAAGAAAGGGAGTGTGTTAAATTGTTAAAGTTTGAAAAACCAAATTATAAAGTAAAAGAATATATTGAAAACGATCATTATGGAAAATTTGAAATAGAACCATTAGAAAGAGGATTTGGAACTACATTAGGTAATGCACTTAGAAGAGTTATGTTATCTTCTTTACCAGGAGATGCTATTACTAGTGTTAAAATTGATGGAGTAGCTCATGAATTTCAAAAAATAGATGGCGTTATTGAAGATGTAACAGCAATAGTTTTAAATTTAAAGAGTGTAGTTATAAAAAATCATTCAAAAGATGAAAATAAAATTATTAGATTGAAAGCAAATACTCCGGGTGCTGTAACAGCAGGTGATATTGAACCTGATGCTGATATTGAAATATTAAATCCTGAACAAGTTATTGCTACATTAGTAGAAGGTGGTTCTATTAATATGGAAATGACTTTAGGTAGTGGTCGTGGATACACAAGAGCAGAGGATAATAAGAAATTAATGGGAGATAAAATTAAAAATAATGTAATTGCTATTGACAGTTTATATTCTCCAATTGAAAGAATTAATTATGAAGTAGAATCAGCTCGTGTAGGACAAAATAACAATTTTGATAAACTAATATTTGAAGTGTGGACTAATGGATCAATCACTCCAGAAGAATCTATATCACTAGCTAGTAGAATACTTATTGAACATTTTGAAATTCTAGCAGATTTAAATGAAATTGCTGATGAAACAGGTCTTATGATTTCAAAAGCAGAAGATCCAAGTCAAAAAGCATTAGAAACATCTATTGATGACTTAGATTTATCAGTAAGAGCATATAATTGTTTAAAGAGAGCGGGAATGACAACTGTTCAAGATTTAACAGACAAAACAGAAAATGAAATGATGAAAATACGTAATTTAGGTAAAAAATCATTAAAAGAAGTTATAGATAAAGTTAAAAGTTTAGGTTTATCTTTTAGAGATGAAGATTAAGTTAGGAGGTAAAATTTATGGCTTATAGAAAATTAGGAAGAACAAACAAACATAGAAGAAGCATGTTAGCTACTTTAACAAAACAACTAATTGAAAATGAAAAAATAGTTACTACTGAAACAAGAGCCAAAGAAGTAAGAAAAAGTTTTGATAAAATGGTTACTTACGGAAAAAAAGGTACTCTTGTATCAAGAAGACTTGCACTAGCTTTCTTACATAATGATGAAGCATGTGTAAATAAAGTATTTAATGAATTAGCACCAAGATATAAAGATAGAAATGGTGGATATACAAGAATTATTAAATTAACTGAAAGAAAAGGGGACAGTGCTTTAACTGTTATCTTAGAATTAGTATAAGGTAAGCATTGCTTATCTTTTTTTGTAAGGGGGATTTTATGTTCGAACAACTAGAAAGAAAATTAGAAATAGATATATTAAAAAATTCTATATCAGAAAAAGAAAAACAATTAGCTTTATTAAAAGAAAAATTAGAATATAAAAAAGTATTATTAGAAAGAAATTCAATATTTTATATAAATGAAATTTTTCCTATAATAGAAAAATTAATAAATAACATTTTTTCTAAAAATTATAAATATCGTATATTAAGAAAAAGAAGTGACAATGGAACAAATTATATGTATGTATTAACTGATTTAAACGATAGTATAGATTGTGATAGTGATTCTTTTTATGAAGCCTTATATACAAATAATATTATAATTTTAGCAACTGGATATTATAAAAATGAACCTAATAAGATATCGTTAATAAAAAAGAAAAATAAAAATACAATACATTTAAATATAGGAATGCCCAAAGAAATATTATTTTATGTTATATCATTTTTAGAAAGTGTTATAGATAATAGAATCTTTGGATTAGAAGAAAAAACATATAAACAATTATTAGAAGAATATATAAGTAACCCAAATATAAAAAAATTATATCGTGGTATAAAATAACATAAGTTATGCATAATAATCATGAAAGGGTGATTATTATGAGTGAAACAAATGAATTATTATTATATATTTATCAAAATTGTAAAATGGGTAGTGATACTTTAACTACTTTAATTAATACTATTAAAACTAAGGATAATAAAATAAAAAAAGTATTAGAAAGTGAAATAAAAGAATTTGAAAAGTATATAAAAGATAGTGAAAAATTACTTAAAAAAAACAAAGTAGAAATCAAAGAAAAAGGTGTTATGGCATCAATTGGTTCTTATATGGGAATTAAGATGGAAATGATTAAAGATAATTCTGATGGTAGAATTGCTGATATGTTAGTAAAAGGAATGACTATGGGAATAGTAGATATTACTAAAAGATTAGATAATTTAGGAGAAGAATCAGATAAAGAAGTAAGAAAATTGGCAGAAAAATTAAAAGAATATGAACAAAGTGAGATAAAAGTATTAAAAGCTTACTTATAGGAGATGTTGTATGAAAGCATTAGTAACGGGCGCTTCATCAGGAATGGGAAAAGATATGGCTAAATATTTAGCTAGTCTAGGTTATGATTTATTTGTAGTATCCAGAGATAAAGAGAAATTAGAAAAAATTTATAAAAATGAAAAAGTTAAAGTAACTATTATTGATATGGATTTAACAAATACAGATAATTGTATTAAATTACATGAAATGTTAAAAAAAGAAAATATTGATATATTAATTAATAATGCAGGATTTGGAGATGCTGGTAAATTTACTAAAACTAATTTAGATAAAGAATTAGAAATGATTGATTTAAATGTTAAGTCTTATCATATATTAACTAAATTATTTTTAACTGATTTTGTTAAAAGAGATTATGGTAGAATACTTAATGTAGCATCTATTGCAGGGTTTATGTATGGACCATATATGGCTACTTATTATGTTACTAAAAACTATGTTGTAAGTTTAACTTTAGGTATTATTAGAGAATTAAAGAAAGATAAGTCAAAAGTAAAAGTATCTTTGTTTTGTCCAGGACCAGTTAGAACTAACTTTAATAATGTAGCTAATGTTAAATTTAATATAGGATCTATTAGTAGTGAATATGCAAGTATTTATGCAATAAACAATATGTTTAAAAATAAAGAGGTTATTGTTCCTCCAAATATGAAATTAAATAAATTATTAGTTAAAATAGCACCATATAATATAGTTACATTAATTAATTCTTATGTTCAAGAAAGGAAGATAAAATAGGGTATATGATACTCTATTTTTATTAATGACTTTTGTTTAGATTTTTGATACAATACTTATATAGAGGTGTATGCTTATGAAGCATATATTAAAATATTATTAATATGATTGATAGAATGATAAATAAAATTTGTACTTTATTATTTGGTGGAATAAATAGATTAAAAAGAATAATTGAATCTAGTTAAAATATATAATAAAAAGTTATTAGTAAAAAAATTGTTAACAAATGAAATGAGATGTATTAGTATGTTAGATAATTGTAATTTATGCCCAAGGAATTGTAATATTAATAGAAATAATAATGAAATAGGTTATTGTGGTGCAACTAACCAAATGGTTATTGCTAAAGCATATTTACATATGTGGGAAGAGCCTTGTGTATCAGGTAGTAATGGTTCAGGTACTATATTCTTTTCATATTGTAATTTGAGGTGTATATTTTGCCAAAATTATAATATTAGTACACTTCATAAAGGAAGTATAGTGTCAGTAAATAGACTTAAAGAAATATGCTTAGAATTACAAGAAAAAGGAGCTTTAAACATTAATTTAGTAACTCCTACTCATTATGTACCATTAATAGTAGAAGCATTAAAATTAGCTAAAAAGGAAGGACTAATAATACCTATAATATATAATACTAGTTCTTATGAAAATGTAAGTACTATTAAATTATTAGAAGAAATAGTAGATGTTTATCTACCAGATTTAAAATATTATAATGATATATATGGAATTAAATATTCTAATTGTCATAATTATTTTAAATATGCAAGTAGTGCAATAGAAGAAATGTATAAACAAGTAGGTAAATGTTTATTTGATGATAATGGCATTATAAAAAAAGGAGTTATAGTTAGACACTTAATGTTACCAGATAATATAGAGGATAGCAAGAATATAATTAATTATTTATATAATAAATATAAGGATGATATATATATTAGTATTATGAATCAATACACTCCTTTAAGAAAGTTAAAATATGATAATTTAAATAAAAAAGTAAGTAATAAAGAATATGATGAATTAGTTAATTATGCATATGATTTAGGAGTAAGAAATGCTTATATTCAAGAAGGAGAAACTCAAAAAGAAAGTTTTATACCAGATTTTGATAATCAAGGTTTATAAAAAAAACACTTTAAAGTGATTTTTTTTATCTACTAGATACCTTAGTTCTAAACTTTAATTTTCTAGTAGTATTTTTATTATTATTAGTTGCCATAAAATTAATTTCTTCTAATAAAGAGCATACTTTAGTGTAATCTTCTTTATTAATTTTTAATCCCCTAGCAATAGTACCTTTTTTTATCGTTTTAACATATACATAAGCTAGTGAATATCTTACTGACATATCATTATTTAGCAACTTTAAAGCTGTATTTAAATCATTATTTAATATAGAGTTATTAAATACATTTTTTTCTTTATATTCTTGGCTAAATAAGTATAAGACATAATTCTTAAGTAATAATTGATTTAATTTATCATTATTTAAATCAGTTTTACTTAATAATATGGAATTTTTAAATGCTAGTATTTCAGCAGTTAATTTATTCCCATGTTCTTTATTATAATTCATTAATAATGAAACTAATTTTTTCTCATTATCAGTAGGACAACATAATAATAATATATCTCTTTTATTCATATTATTTCCTCCTTTTTTTGTGAGATATATATAGTATCATTTTTTTTATTACTTGTCAAATATTTATTTACAAATATATTAAATTATTATATAATTACAATAGATATAAATAGGAGGATACCATGTTAGAAATAATAAATATTATGAAAAAGAACTATTTATTAAGTATAATCGTAATAGGGTTAATAGCTTTATCATTATATTCGACTTTTGCTATGTTTACTGCAAGTGTTAGTACTAATGATATTGTTAATTTAACTGCTGCAACTCTTTCTGCTGATACAGAAATAATTGAATATGAAAGAGTAACAGTAGGAGCAGGACAGAAAAAGACAATACAGTTTACAGTAAAAAATAGTACTTCTAAAAGTTTATATTATGGTGCATGGTATGAAATGATAAAACCAACTTCTATAAATGATGATATTCAAATAGGTAAAGACCAAGATACGCAAAATGATACCTTAGGCCAATTATCTAATGGTAGTAGTGCTGTTGTTTCTTTGGTAATAGATAATATGTCATCATCATCTATTATAGTTAATGTAGGAGTAGCATATTCTAGTACTTCTAGTTTAAATTTACCTACTAATAGATATTTAATAACAGAGACTTATATACCTAAGTATATAGGACCACTTAATCTTACTACAACAAGTTATAGTACATTTAATAATAAAGGAAAATATACAGTTAATCTTGATTGTGTAAATAATATTGCAAGATGGGATTATACTAATTGGAAGTTAATAATATCAGGTTTTAATGGACCAAATTGTAATGTTTCATTTACTTCTAGAAGTGATAATTTATCACAATATATAATAAATAATGTAGGAAGTACACAAGGAGAAGGACAAATAGTAAATGAAAATGGATATCGGTATGAAGGGAAGAATCCCAATAATTATGTTTTATTTAATGGAGAGTTATGGCGAATAATTGGAGTATTTGATTCTGAAACACATGGACAATCAGGAAACTTAACTAAAATAATAAGAGATGAATCAATAGGAAGTTATGCATGGCATAAGAGTAATACTAATGATTGGAGTGCAGCATCATTAAAAACAATATTAAATACATATTATTATAATAGTCAAAATGGAACAGGACAAACAGCATGTTACTTTTATAGTACAACAGTACCAGGAAATTGTGATTTTAGGTACACAGGATTAGATGCAAATGCAAGAAATATGATACAACAAGTAACATGGAAATTAGGAGGATATAGTAGTACAAGTGCTACTGCAGAAGCATTTTATGGATATGAAAGAGGAGAAACTGTTTATAGTGGAAGACCAACAACTGCAACAGGATATATAGGACTAATGTATCCATCTGATTATGGATATTCCGTACTTTCTAGTAATTGTGCAAGAACTACTAATTTAAGTAGTTATAATAAATCTACTTGTGGCGGACAGTCATGGCTTTTAAAGAATGGATATGAATGGACAATGACACCGAGATCATCCAATTCGAACCGTGTGTTTGATGTGCACTACAACGCTAATTTGGGCAGCTACTATGCCAACTATGGCTATGCCGTGCGTCCAACAGCGTATCTTAAATCATCAGTCTATATAGTATCAGGAGATGGTAGTGAAGCTAATCCTTATGTTTTAGGTATCTAATAAGCCGAGGTGGCAATGTCCACCCGGCGTTTTCTATTGTGTGAAATAATAAATATTTAAAATAATAAAATACTATTTTTATGTCCGAAAAATCTGGAAAATATATTGCTTTTGAATATTTTATTATAAAATAAAGTTGGTGATAGTATGAAAGAAAAATATTTAAATATAAAAAGTAACAATAAAGAATTACTTGTTATATTAAAAAATGGAAAATTTTATTATGTATATGATGAAGACATTTATATAATATATTATTTTTATAATTATAAAATTAAAGATAATATATTATGTTTTCCAGATAATAATATTAATAAAATAACTAAAAAATTAAAAGAATATAATATAGGGTATATTATATTTGATAATAATATTAATAAGGAATATGGTGATTATTTATATTATTTAAAGTACATAAATTTAGGAAGAGAAAAATATATTAAAGATAATTTAATAGATGAAATTGTTAATAAATTAAAAAGTAAAAATGTTAAAGAATTAAATGAAATAAAAAAACAACTATAACTTGTATAGTTGCAATTGCTAATAATTTAAATATAGATAATATCATTATTGATTATATCTGTTACCTCCTTCTCGTTAATATTAAATAATCTTATAATATTATCTCTTTCTTCTTGGGTAAGTTTAATAATATTAGTGCTTATTCCTAATAAATAACTAATATGTATATTGTATAAAATTGATAGTTTTAAATAAATATATAAATTATATTTATTTTGTCTTTCCTTTCGATTATACTCAATTCTTGTATAATGTAAGTAATTGGCCATATCTTCTTGTGTTATATGATTAATAATTCGCATGCATCTTACAATATTAACTTTTTCTAATTTCATAATTAATGTTTCCTATTTTTTCTTTTAGATAGTTATCAACTTTATATTTTATCTTAATATTAAGCTTTTCTTCTTCTGTTAAATGAACAATATGTTTGGTAAGACCTAAAAGATATGCTATATTTACATCGTATAAGTAAGAGAGTAGTACATATATATGAATATTAACAGTGCCTTTTATTTCAGTATCACTATAACTACTTTTAGAATAAGATAAATATTTTGCAACTTCTTTTTGTTTTAAATTATTAGCAATTCTTAAATCTCTTATAATATTCATAATTGAATAATAGCATATAAATATAATATTTATTTAAAATTCCGTAATTCTCGGAATTTTATTTAACTTAATATTTAATATTATATAATAAATATGGTGATTATTTTGAATGATAATTTATTAGTAATTAAAAAAGTAAAAGAATTAATTAATGATTTGGATATAGTATTTAATAATGTTCCAAATAAAATATATTATAATCTAAATTATATTATGGATTATGGTAATAGTATATTAGAAAATATAGTATTATGTAATTATAATACAAGTAAGGAAATTAAAATTAATTTATATAATATTATTATGACTAAAATTGATATGTTTATAAGGCAATCGCTTAAAAAATGTACATAAGTAGTGTAAAGTATTTGGAACTTTATAAAATATAATGTATAATTAACT